>JBGPQJ010000015.1:0-34136 GCA_041488995.1 Anaerolineae bacterium | reverse complement strand
GCCGGGCATAAACCTGATGCTGCCATTAGAACTGCCCTTCTGCATTCGACCTCTCAACTCAAGTAAGGAGGAGCTGCAATGATCGAGATTGAGTTTTCCATGATCCCGGATTCGGACCGGGACTCCGAAATCATCAACCGTATGTTGGAAGATTTTCGTGTCAGGAACCAGATCAATGTTCGTGTCCACAACATGTCCTGGGGAGAGGCCTGGCCGGTGTTGTTGACCACTGCCTCGCATGGCAAAGGCCCGGATGTATCCCATATTGGCTCAACCTGGGTCAGCAGCCTGATGATTATGAACGCTCTCCGGCCATTCACTGCAATGGAAGTTGCGGCTACAGGCGGTTCGCAGGCATTTGTCGCCCCGGCCTGGCATAGCGGAATCGTTGAAGGTGATACCCGTATCTGGTCCGTGCCGTGGACATCATATATTTATGTCATCTGTTATCGACGAGATTTACTCCAGAAAGCCGGGATTGATGAAAGCGCTGCGTTCGGCAAACTGGATTCACTTCTGGAAACCTTAAAAGGTTTACAAACGCTGGAGGTGGAGTATCCCTGGCTGATGCCTTACATCCCTTCCCCTTTCAATGACCTGCTGCATACCGCTGCCAGCTGGATTTGGGATGCAGGAGGCGACTTCCTGAGCCACGATGCCAAGCGCACGATATTCAACCAGCCGTTAAGTCGCGCAGGCTTAAAAGGTTTTATTGAATTGCATCGCGCTGTGCCAGCCAGCACAGTTTCATTTGAAAATCAGCAATGTATCGATATGTTTCTTCAGAAACGGGCAGCAGCCATACTGATCGATGTGCGGGATGCGCATGACTTGCTTGCAAGCAGCGACGAAGAGATGACCGGAAACATCGGCGTAACAGTACTATCGAGTGTCCCCTGGTTTGGGAGCAGCAACCTGGTTGTCTGGCGGCATGTGCAGGGTTACCCGGAACGTGAGCGCGCTGCTCTGGCTCTGATCAACTTCCTGACAGGACATCAAGCCCAGACGATGCTCGCCCAGCATTCTCCAGCTGTTCCTGCCCGTTTGGACGCCATTTTCGAGATTTTCCCTTCCGGGCGCCCCCTGGCCAATGCCCTCGCTCAAACGATCCGCTCGGGACGGCAGTACCGCTCGGTAGCACTCTGGCATCGTATCGAGTTCCAACTGTCAATGGCGTTGGGTGAAATGCTCGATGATGCATGGGCTGATCGGACTATCGATTGTGAAACTCTTATTGCCAAACACATCGATCCGCTGGCTATCCGGCTGGACCTGATCCTGGGCGACCGTTAGATCAGACGACAAGGTTGAAAAAGAGCAAGAGCGGAACCTTTGAAGGTTCCGCTCTTTTTTTATCCCATATGGATTTTGATTTATTGGAATTTAGGCTGCATCAACTTAAGGATCAATAATGAAACCACCACCGTACCTACCGTTGCACCGGCTGCAATGATAAATTGCCCCCACATGGAAAGTGAAGGGAACATGTAATTCATCACACCCATGCCGAAGAGCAGGCCGGCGACCGTCGTAAAGCCAAAAACATAAATGCGATACCCCCACCAGCCAGCGGAGTTGCCATAGTGACCGATAGAATATACAAGAATTGCCAGTACGATAAAGAGTATCACATCACTGGACATATTATTTTCCTCGAGCGGTGGATTCCCAGCGTGCATACACCGCATGTGAAAGCAGCCGGCCGGCGCTTTTTTCCCGCATGACCAGTTCACCAGCATCCAGGTTACCCTGCCAGCCAGTCATCGCACCCTGCAAAGCATAAAACAAATGAACCGCTGAGGCTCGCACCGCATACACTGTCAATACGACAAACAACGGAGTATCACTCAGAACCGCTCGGCAGCTCTCCAGCAACTCAGGGAGAGATTTGTACACCTCCCACACCTCTCCTTTAGGCCCCCGGCCGAACTTTGGCGGATCGAGAATGAGGCCGTCATACTTTACCCCGCGCCGGCGTTCCCTCTGCACAAATTTCAACGCATCGTCCACCATCCAGCGGATAGGACGTTCGTCCAACCCCGAGAGAGACTGGTTCTCACGCGCCCAACTGACCGATTTTTTGGATGCATCTATGTGTGTGACAGACGCCCCGGCAGCTGCCACTGCCAAAGTAGCTAATCCGGTATACCCGAAAAGGTTCAGCACCTTCACCGGCCGGCTGGCAGATTTGACCAGTCCCGCCATCCAATCCCAATGGGCGGCGGTTTCGGGGAAGACCCCCAGATGACGTCCCGGTGTGGTCATGACGAAAAACTGGAGGTCACTGCCGATCTCCTCCAGCGGATAGCGCATCACCCACTTCTCGTCAATTTTCTTTTCAAATTTCCAATGTCCCCCGCTCTCTTCGCTGGTGGGTTGAAAAACTGCATGCACATCTTGCCACACCGAGGGAGGCAGTGCTGGTTTCCATAACGCCTGCACCTCGGGGCGTACGAAGCGGTAAGATCCGAATCGCTCCAGCTTCAACCCATCACCGCTGTCGAGCAGTTCGTAATCATTCCAGCGGGAAGATTCCAACAATGTGAAAGGGGGGAAAAAGTTCATGTCGTCAGTGGGGAAAACTATGGTGAACGAGGGCTTGAATCATCCCAATATTATGAAAAACACTTTTGTAAGGGCATTTTACCTAAAGTACTACTTGCAAGATGCGCGGAATCTATGTACAATATGGATGCTAGTGGGACATTGTGGGAGAAAGTGGTAGAAAGAAAACTTATCCTCAGTTCGCCGGATACAACCGGCGAATTGCTATTAAAGGAGTAAGTAGAACGCATGTTCTTAGGCCAGTACCAGCACTCGTTGGATGATAAGGGGCGGTTGACAATCCCAGCCCGCTTCCGTGAGTTATTGGACCAGGGCGCTTACATCACTCAAGGGTTCGACAAAAACCTGATGGTGATGTCACCCCCCGCCTTCGAACAAGTCTACCAGCGTATCACCTCCGTCAGCCTGACCGATCCATCCGCCCGCTTGCTGCGCCGCCTGATCTTCTCAAACGCTTACCCGGTGGAAGTGGATAAAGCCGGGCGTATCCTTGTCCCGCAAAGCCTGCGCCAGTTCCTCGGCTTGGACGGGGAAGCCGTGGTGGTCGGGCAGGGCGAATATTTCGAAATCTGGCTGCCCACGGATTGGAACCAGCAGGTGAAGAATTTGCAGGACGCGGATGCCAACACCCACCGCTTCTCAGCTTTCAACCTCGCGGCCGAAAAATAGGGCAGCATTCATGGCTGCCGGGCCACATTTACCTGTACTTTACCAAGACATTATACACGCGTTGCAGCCCAAGAGCGGAGGTTTCTACGTAGATTGCACGCTTGGGGGTGGCGGGCACGCCCAGGGAATCCTGGAAGCCAGCCATCCAGATGGCAAACTGCTCGGTCTAGACCTTGACCCTCAAGCCATTGCCATCGCCCGTAAGCGACTCGCCCCCTTCGGAGAGCGAGCCCGGATCGAGCAAGCATCCTACGTGGAACTGACCAGTATGCTCAACCTGACCGGCTGGGATGCTGTGGACGGGATCGTGTTCGATCTGGGCGTTTCTTCAATGCAGTTCGACACTCCCGAACGCGGCTTCTCCTTCCAGCATGATGCGCCACTCGACATGCGGTTCAACCCGGACAGCCCGATCTCGGCGGCTGAACTGGTCAACCAGATGAGCGAAGCAGAACTGTCAGAGATCATCTTCCGCTATGGAGAGGACCGCAATGCGCGGCGGATTGCCCGGGCAATCGTGCGGGCGAGGCCGCTCCAGACGACCAAACAACTCGCAGCGGTCGTGGCAGGCGCAGGTGGTGGCGCGAAAGACCACATCCACCCTGCCACACGCACATTCCAGGCGCTGAGGATCGCGGTCAATGAAGAGTTGAAGTCAATCGAAGCAGCCCTTCCGCAGGCAATAACAGCACTCAAATCAGGCGGGAGATTAACCATTATCAGTTTTCATTCGCTGGAAGATCGAATTGTAAAAGAATTATTCAACCGTGAGAGTACCGATTGCCTGTGCCCGCCCCGACAACCTTTATGCACCTGCGGTCACAAAGCCATCCTGCGCAAGGTAACGCGCAAGCCGATCGTTCCAGCTGAGTCCGAAATTTCCGATAACCCTCGGGCACGCAGCGCAAAATTGAGGATTGCAGAAAAATTGTAGCCATGAAAATCAAAAAAGAAAAAATGGATGAGACCATCCACGCCACTCGTACAAAAATGGACCACCTTGCCCTGGCGTACAAAGAAGCCCCATGGCGGACTCAACGCAAGTGGGTCGTGCTGTTCTTGCTCGGTACGATTTCAGTAGGAATGGTCGCAGGCATTTATCTGAATGTCACCTCACGGGCAGCGCTGGCCGGGCGCAAAGTCCAGGTTCTGGAGGCTGAAATCGCTGATGCCCAGCGAGGAAATGCAGACCTGGAGACGAAGCTGGCTGAATTACTTTCGACCAAAACTATGCTGGAACGTGCACAGGCGATGGGATTCGTTCCCACCGCACCGGAAGATGTGGATTTTATGGTTATCCCCGGCTACTTCCCTCCGCAGTCTGTGGAAATGGCATCCAGTAATGTTTCGAGACATTCACCCGCGTTAGATCCGCGTTTTTCACAGTCGCTTTTTGGGTGGTTTGACGAAAAGATGCAGAAAGCTGCAGCTCGTTAGGAGAATGTGATGAAACAGCAATACCAATGGCGCTCACTCTTATTGTCTGGGTTATTGGGGATCATCTCCGTCGCAATCATCTTTCAAATGGTCCGCATCCAGACCAGTCCGCAGGCGGCTTCGCTGCGCGACCAGGGTGACATGTACCAGGGCGAATATCAAACGATTTATCCTCCCCGCGGTGAAATATATGACCGCAATGGCCATCTCCTGGCCGGCAACAAGACTGTTTACGAAGTGGGAGTCAATCTGGGAGAACTCCGCAATCCGCAGACCATCGCCCTGGCACTAAATGTTGCGCTCGGGATGGATGCGGCGCAGGTCATCACCCTCCTGACCCAGGCGCCCGCCAGCCAATCCTATGCCTACCTGAAAGACTACGTCCCCGCTGACAAAATCGCAGAGCTTGAAAACTTGAAGGATCAATTCGATGCGCAGGATACCGGCGGGGAGAATGTTCCCAGCCTGGCAGGGTTGACCTTCAAACCTCATCTGGCTCGCAGCTACCCTGAGAACGATCTGGCTTCCAACCTGCTGGGTTTTGTAAGCCGGGAAGATCGCGGCTACTATGGCGTGGAAGAAAAATACAACGACCTGCTCGCAGGGCAGCCAAAACTGGTATGGATCCCTTCAGACCCCAATCTGGCTGAGCAGATGCCCGAAGTCCCGGGTGGCTCGAATTTGATCTTAACGGTCGATCGTGAAATCCAGGCAACGGTTGAAAATATTCTGGATACCACGCTGGCAGCCACAGGCGCGGAAAATGGCACAATCATCGTGATGGATCCGAAGACCGGTGAAATCCTGGCGATGACCTCCTCCCCACGCCTGGATCTGAATGAGTTTTGGAAATTCAACGAAATCTACCCGAATGGCGCGGAGTTCAACCGGGCCATCAGTACGCAATATGAACCGGGTTCCGTGTTCAAAGTTATGACCATGGCAACCGCCCTGGATACAGGCACTGTTGCTCCAACCACACCATTCTTCGACCCCGGCTACTATGAGATCGGCGGCGCCTATATCCATAACTGGGATGGTGGTGCGTGGGGCGCTCAGGACATGGTCGGCTGCCTGCAGCACTCTCTTAATGTATGCCTCAGCTGGGTGGCGGACGAAGTTGGTACCAATAATTTTTACAACTACATGCAGCGTTTCGGCCTCGGTCGCCCCACCGGCATTGACCTGGCAGGTGAAGCGAGCGGACGCTTGAAACTCCCTGGAGACGATGACTGGTACCAGGTTGATCTGGGAACAAACTCTTTCGGCCAGGGCGTCGCAGTCACCCCGATTCAGATGGTGATGGCAGCCTCCGCGGTCGCCAACGATGGCAAGATGGTTATACCCCATGTCGTGAAAAGCATCGTCACAAACGACCGGCAATATAACACCCCGACCCAGATCGCCGGGACGCCCATCAGCGCCCAGACCGCCCGCACGTTGAGTGAAATGCTGGCGCAGTCTCTGGAACGCGGTGAAGGCGTGGCAAAGGTACCGGGCTATCGTCTGGTGGGCAAGACCGGTACCGCACAGATCCCCGGCCCCGGCGGATACCTGGAAGGTGTGACAAACGCCTCTTTCGTGGGTTGGGGTCCGATTGACAACCCTCAATTCCTCGTCTATGTCTGGCTGGAGAAACCGCAGACTTCCGAATGGGCCTCTCAGGTGGCTGCTCCGGTTTTTCAGCGGATTGTCGAGAGGCTGGTTGTCCTGATGGGCATCCCGCCCGACAGCATAAGAGAAGTGGTGGCAGGCCAATAATGCTGACGCTGGCAGACGCGATCGAAGCCCTGACGCAATCACGCCCCAAGATGGCCGAGATGGTTATCACCGAGGCGGCGATTGATTCGCGGCAGGCGATCCCGGGTAGTATGTTCGTGGCGCTGCCCGGTGAACGGGTGGATGGTCACAACTTTGTCATGGAAGCCTTCCGGCGGGGTGCCTCGTTCGCGTTGATAGAGCATGAAATTCCTGGAAATTGCCCGTCCCTCGACTTTCGCAAGAATCAAATTCCAACACTGGTGGAACCCATCACTCTTCCATTATGCCTGCTGGTCGACAATAGTTTGATGGCGCTCCAGAAGATTGCTGCGCACTGGCGGCGGAAACTGAACCTGCGGGTGATCGGCATCACCGGCAGTGTAGGCAAATCCACCACCAAAGAAATCATCGCAGAGGTGCTCAGCCAGCGATACCATACGCTCAAGAGCCCCGGGAACCTAAATAATGAAATCGGTCTGCCGCTGACCCTGCTCAAGCTGGGAGCCGGATACGAGCGCGCCGTACTGGAAATGGGCTTCTACGTCCCCGGTGAGATTAAATTCCTGTGCGAAATCGCTCTACCTTCGGTGGGTGTCATCACCAACATTGGCACCGTCCACGCCGAGCGGGCTGGTTCGCAGGAGGAAATCGCACGGGGAAAATCGGAACTCGTCCAATCCCTGCCTCCCGCTCCGGAGGGGACTGCCGTGCTGAACTATGACGACCCCTGGGTGCGCTGGATGGCGGATAAGACCAGAGCTCGAATTTTCTACTATGGGCTGGACTCCAAGGCTGATTTATGGGCTGATGAAGTCGAAAGTGAGGGATTGGAAGGCATCCGCTTCCGCCTCCATTACGGGAATGAAACACTCTACGCGCGCGCGCCCATGATCGGACAGCACTCGGTCCACACCGCTCTGCGTGCAACCGCGGTCGGCCTGGTGGAAGGGCTGACCTGGCAGGAGATTTTCGACGGGCTGCAACGCGGGCACACCCAGCTGCGACTGGTCGCGGTCCGCACAGAAACCGGCGCGCTGTTGCTCGATGACACTTACAACGCGTCGCCCGAATCCATGCTGGCAGCGCTCAACATGCTCGAGGAAATGGATGGGCACAAGATCGCAGTATTGGGCGACATGCTTGAACTCGGCCAATACGAAAAACAAGGACATGAAATGGTCGGTGTGCGTGCAGCACGGGTGGTGGATGTGCTGGTGACGCTGGGTCAGCGTGCCCATATGATCGCAGATGCAGCGCGTAGAGCGGGCATGAGGGCAAGCGACATCATCGAATTTGAAGACATCGAGAAAGTAACTGAATGGTTGCGTTCTCACTTAACCGGCCAGGATGCCGTATTGCTGAAAGGCTCGCACGGTTTGCGGATGGAACGGATCACATCAGCGCTGGAGGTTCAGAAATGAAAGAAACCTCCCTCGCAGTCAGCCTTGCCGCCCTCAGCTTCATGCTCACGGTCATCTGGGGTGGTCCTCTCCTGCGAATCCTGCGTCATTTCAAGGTGGGCAAGATCATTCGGGTCGAAGAGCCGACTCAGCACCTGGTTAAAATGGGCACTCCTACGATGGGCGGAGTAATGTTCATTGCTCCGGTCCTCCTCCTTACAATCCTGCTGAATACAGCCTCACTGGCAGGGGTAAGCGGAGTGGGTAAATCCGTGCTTGTTCCGCTATTGGTCATGGTCGGGTACGCAGCCCTCGGCGCGATCGACGACTGGGAAGGGATCCGCGGCAAACGTAAAGGTGAAGGCATGCGCATCCGGACCAAGTTTGCCGCTCAGTGCGCCCTGGCCATTGGCACGGCATTCGTACTACATTTTTTACTGGATGTCCCTGACATGTACATTCCGGGTATTCAAGGCGAATTTGAACTCGCACCCTGGCTTTATATATCCATTGCTGCTTTCCTGATTGTTGGTTCATCCAACGCCGTAAATTTTACCGATGGACTGGATGGGCTTGCGGGCTTGATCTCAGCGACCATCCTGGCCGCTTACGGGATCATTGCCATCAGCCAGGGACAGACCTACCTCGCCCGATATTGCTTTACGGTGGTGGGCGCGCTGTTCGGGTTTTTGTGGTTCAACGTCCATCCCGCCGAACTCATCATGGGTGACACTGGCTCACTGGCTCTTGGTTCAACCATCGCAGTGATCGCCTTGATGACCGGCCAGTGGCCTCTCCTTGCCGTGATCGCAGTTATCCCGGTCAGCGAAGCAATAAGCGTGGTTTTACAGATCGCCTATTTCAAGGTAACAAAAGGGCGCCGCATTTTCAAAATGGCTCCTCTTCACCTTCATTTTGAACTGCTCGGTTGGAGCGAAACTCAGGTCGTACAGCGTTTCTGGTTGATCGGTTTGCTTGCAGCGATGATTGGGATTGCCCTGGCGCTCGTGTAGGCAAGGATAAAAAGATGGCAGATTGGACTGGAAAGCGTGTGGTCATTCTCGGAGCAGCCCGACAGGGTCTGGCTCTGGCACGCTATCTCGCCAGCCATGGAGCAAAGGTGACGTTGAATGACCTTCGCCCGGCAGAGCAACTGGACACTGCACGCCAATCAACCGCTGGCTTGAATATCGAATGGGTCATGGGAGGACACCCCCTCAACCTGCTCAACGGCACTGATCTGCTCGCCATCTCAGGCGGAGTCCCGCTCAACAATACATTGGTGGTTGAGGCTGTCAGACGCGGTATCCCGCTGACCAATGATACGCAGATTTTCCTTGAAACCGTCCCATGCAAGACAATCGGTATCACCGGCTCTGCTGGGAAAACAACGACGACCACCCTGGTCGGCCGAATCGCCAAAGCGGGTTTTTCCGGCAAGTTCCGGGAAGTATGGATTGGCGGAAACATTGGCGATCCGTTGATCAGCTATGTCGACGATATGACCTCCGATGACCTTGCCATCCTTGAAATTTCATCCTTCCAATTGGAACAGATGACTGTCTCTCCCAACGTGGCGGCAGTACTGAATATCACGCCCAACCATCTCGACCGGCACCGAACCATGGAAGCCTATACCACTGCCAAGTCGCGCATTCTCGAATTCCAGTCTGTGACCGATACGGCGGTTTTAGGCCGTGATGATCCTGGCGCATGGGCACTGGCAGATAAAGTAAAGGGAAGTCTGCTTTCGTTCGGATTTACGCCGCTGCCCAAAGATGGCGATGGAGCCTTCGTGCAGGGCACCGATTTCTTCGTCCGTACGAAGGGACGTGAATTGAAACTACCCGTGGCGGATGCCATTGAGCTGCGTGGAGAGCACAACCGACTGAACGTACTGGCAGCCTGCGCCATCACCTACTCCACGGGCTTCACTCCCAGCGATATGCGCGCAGGGATTGCCGGCTTCCGAGGCGTTCCCCACCGGTTGGAGTTTATCCGCGAATGGCATGGCGCTCTCTGGTACAACGATTCCATCGCCACCGCCCCCGAGCGCACCATCGCAGCCATTAATTCATTCAGCAGCCCGCTGGTGCTGATGCTGGGTGGTCGCGACAAGGATCTTCCCTGGGAAGACCTGGCCGGCCTCATCCATAAGCGGGTGGATCATGTTGTTCTATTTGGTGAGGCAGCAGAAAAAATCAACGCCGCATTGGGTCCGCAAATATCCGGTCAGCGGCCATTTACTCGGCCATCCTGCAAAAGCTTGAAAGAAGCCATTATTTCCGCATCCAGTGCGACCCAACCCGGCTATGTGGTTCTCTTTTCACCCGGCGGCACCAGTTTCGATGAATTCAAGGATTTTGAAGAGCGAGGAGAATACTTTAGAAAATGGGTACTCGAGCTTTCTTGACACCATTGCAACGACCTGTTGTAAAGAATAAAGCCGCCTACGGTCATGTCGACCTGCCTCTCCTGCTGGTCCTCATTGCGCTGGGAGCATTTGGTTTAATCATGGTCTTCTCCGCCAGCTGGGACTTTTCGCAGGCTGTCTATCAGTCGCCCACGCGCATTTTCCTCAAGCAGGTAATCTTCATGGCTGCCGGGGTAGCACTGGCATACGGCCTTTCTCGATTTGACTACCATCTTTATCGAGTGGTGGTTGTGCCCATCATGGGTATGACCGTGGTTCTACTGTTGACAGTGCTTTTCGTCAATGAAGTCCGGCTTGGTGCGGCGCGCTCTCTTTTCCAAGGCTCCGTCCAGCCATCGGAACTGGCCAAAGTGGTCACGATACTTTATCTGGCGGTATGGCTTTACACCAAACGGGAAACGCTCCACGACATCAACCTGGGGTTGGTCCCGCTGGCCAGCATTCTCGGTATTATCGGCGGATTGATCTACCTCCAGCCAGACCTGAGTGCCACGGGTACGATTTTTCTGCTGGGCGGGTTGCTGTTTTTCCTGGCAGGCGGCGATCTACGCCAGATCGTTTTCCTGATCATCATCGCCTTGCTGACCGGCTGGATCGTTGTTCAATTCAGCGCTACCGGGCGCGAGCGCCTGGCAACCTATTTATCCGGTTTGGCAGACCCGATGCAATCCTCCTACCACGTACGACGCTCGTTGGAGGCCATTGTAAACGGAGGTTGGTTTGGTACCGGGATCGGAAAAGCCAGGACCAAGCTCACCGGCCTGCCCGTCCCTCCCACCGACAGCATCTTTGCCGTCGTGGCTGAGGAACTGGGATTGTTCGGCGCGGTGGGAGTGGTCATCCTTTTTGGATTATTTATCTGGCGCGGGTTGAGGATCGCATACAAGGCGCCGGATATGCTCGGTACACTGTTGGGAGCCGGGCTCACGGTCTGGATCGGGTTGGAAGCGCTTATGAACATGTCGGTGATGGTGGGGTTGTTCCCCTTTGCTGGAAATGCGCTTCCCTTTGTCAGTGCCGGCGGCTCGAACCTGATTGCCTCCCTGGCAGCTGTTGGGATCTTGATGAATATCGCCCGTCAGGGCAATGGAAAACCACAAACACAAACCAATGAAAAGGAACGGAGATCATTCAGTGCGACTGTTGATTTGCGCCGGAGGAACGGGAGGCGGAGTGTATCCCGCCCTCGCCGTCCATAACGCTTTGACTTTGGAGAGGCCAGACTTGAAAACCCTGTGGGTCGGTGGTGAAGGCGGCATCGAGGCCGGGTTGATTGAACGGACAGGTATCCCGTTCAAGACCATTCCGGCTGCCGGTCTGCACGGTGTCGGCTTAAAGCAACTGCCTCGCAACATCCTGCAGGTGATCCGAGGGATGAGCGTTTCACTGCGCATCTTGAACGGTTTCAAGCCCGATGTATTATTTTTCACAGGCGGTTATGTAGCCTTCCCAATGGCGGTTGCCGGCTGGCGCAAGCCAAGTCTGCTCTATGTGCCGGATATCGAACCAGGCATGGCACTTAAAGCAATTGCTCGCCTTGCCGATCGGATTACGGTCACCGCTGAAGCCTCTCGGAAGTTCTTTACCAAGCGGTCAAGAATCGCGGTGACTGGTTATCCGACCCGCGCAGACCTGGCAAACTGGACGCGCGACAGCGCCCGCGCAAAGCTTGGGCTGAGTACTAACCTGCCCACTATCCTTGTCTTCGGTGGTAGTAAGGGTGCGCACTCAATCAACATGGCACTCCTCGAGCACTTGCCCGCTCTTCTGGCAACGGTACAGATCGTCCACATCAGCGGTGAGCTCGACTGGCAGATGGTTTCCACGAAACGACAGAGTCTTACCACTACACAGGCGGAACGGTATCACGCGTATCCTTACCTGCATGAGGAAATGGGAGCGGCTCTGGCAGCGGTCGATCTCGCGGTATCCAGGTCCGGGGCGTCTGCGCTCGGTGAATTTCCGCTCTTTGGCCTGCCAGCCATCCTCGTCCCATATCCTTACGCCTGGCGGTACCAGAAAGTCAATGGCGACTACCTGGCTCAGCATGGGGCAGCTGTGCTGCTTGAAGATGGTCGACTTACGGAAGAACTCTACACAACCATTAGCACGCTGCTGGGTAACCCTGGAAAGCTGGAAGCCATGCGAAAAGCCATGCGGGAACTGGCGCGTCCACAAGCTGCACAGACCATTGCAGCGCAATTAGTAGAACTGGCTGGAGCATAAGATGGTTACACTCAACTTCTTATTCTGGTTGTTCATCGTTCTCTTCGGCATGATCGGTGCCATGCGCGGCTGGGCGAAGGAGCTGCTGGTCACCTTCAGCGTCATCCTGGCATTGGCATTTATCACATTGCTGGAGACCTATATTCCTTTTGTAAAAGCACTTCCCGAAGATAGCAGCACGCTCTTCTGGATTCGGACGATCATTATGTTTACGCTGGTTTTCTTCGGCTACCAGACGGTCTATATTCCCCGGTTTGCGCCCAAGGCACACCGGGAACGGTTATCGGATGCACTGCTGGGTTTCTTCCTGGGTGCTATCAACGCTTACTTGGTCTTCGGCTCACTGTGGTTCTACATGGCGCAGGCAGGGTATCCCTTTCCCAGCCTGGTTTCACAACCCACCCCCGGTACCCCTCAGGGCGATGCAGCCATAACACTGGTCAAATATCTACCGCCGCTTTTGTTTGGTGCTCCCCTGATTTATTTTGCAGTAATCCTGGCTTTCATTTTCGTACTGGTAGTGTTCATCTGACCCTTTGAGGAGCCCCGGTTTCTAAACCGGGTCGTGAAACCGGGGCTCCATTGGATAAATGACTGAATGAGCGATATGACACACGTGCATTTCATCGGGATTGGAGGAAGCGGACTCTCCGCGATCGCCCGCCTTCTGCTGGAAAGCGGATACACGGTCACGGGGTCTGACAGCGCCATGTCCCCATTCGCACTTGACCTGCAATCGGCTGGCGTGACCATCAGCATGGGTCACGACGCCAGGAACATCGCCGGTGCCGATTGGGTGGTGCGCTCCTCTGCCATTCCCGATGATAACCCGGAAGTGACCGCCGCGCTAAAGCTGGGAGTCCCGGTCTATAAACGAGCGGATTTCCTTGGGCAGCTAATGGAAAACAAGACCGGCATCGCCGTTGCCGGAACCCATGGAAAGACCACCACCACCTCCATGCTGGCCTGGACATTGTCTGCGCTCGGTGAAGACCCATCATTTATCTCGGGCAGCATCATCCATAATCTGGGCGTCAATGCACGAGCTGGAAAAGGCGACACTTTCGTGATTGAAGCGGATGAGTACGACCGCATGTTTCTGGGATTAAAGCCAAAGATAGAGATTGTGACTTACGTGGAACACGACCACCCTGATTGTTATCCCACCCCGGAAGACTTCCGGGCAGCCTTCGTCGATTTTGTCAAACTCCTCCCCACCGATGGAACACTCGTCGCGTGTGGTGATGAGCCCGGTGCGGCGGATATCGCCGCTGAGGCACGTCGAATGGGAAGGACTGTGGTGCTTTACGGCGCTGCTGCGACACTGGGGACCAGCAGCGAGTGGGTGTTGGCGCAGAACTATAAACCGAACAACAAAGGCGGCTTCTCCTTCGACGCCACGGTAGCTGGCTATACATATCCGGTCGCCCTTTCCATTCCTGGAATGCACAACATGCGCAACGCCCTGGCAGTGATGGCAGTTATTCATGTACTGGCGCTCTCGATGCACAAAGCTGCACAGGCACTCGGTGAATTTGTGGGTACCGGACGCCGCTTCGAGATCCGCGGAGAAGCAGGCGGGATCACCGTGGTGGATGACTATGGCCATCACCCGACGGAAATCGCGGCGACGCTCTCCGGAGCGCGCAGTCGCTATGCGAAACGCCGCATCTGGGCGATCTGGCAGCCCCATACCTACTCGCGCACCCGGGCGCTGTTCGACCAGTTTGCTCACGCGTTTGGCGAGGCGGATGAAGTCATCGTGACTGAAATCTACCGTTCACGCGAGCCGGCACAGGATTACTCCAGCCAGCAAATTGTCGATGCGATGAGCCACCCTTCAGTTCACTTCATCGCAGAGCTTTCAAACGTAACCGATTATCTTCTCAAGCATCTTCGTCCCGGCGATGTCATGATTGTTTTTTCCGCCGGTGACGCCGACCGGGTCAGCACGCAGGTGCTGGACCAACTCAAGAAGAGTGAGGTGCACCATGTCTGAGGACAAACTCCATAAATACGAATCCGATAGCTCGTTACCCAGCTTGAAAATGCTACTGGTGGATAAGAAAACCAAGGGAATCATCAATCCTCCCGAGCAGCGGCTGCACAATGATTTCAAATCGTTGGTGGACAAGCGCAATACCGTCTCGCGCCTGATCACCTTTCTTAGAGATCAATATTAGCAAGGTTCAAATCGAGGAGAAATGTTGGTGACCGCCTTGACCAATAATGTTATGCGCGATACTTTCGGCGAACGGCTGCATGAAAATGTAATCCTTGCGCCGTACACCTCCGCGCGCATCGGCGGACCTGCGGACTATCTGCTCTATGCGCGATCCGCAGATGAATTGGCGGGCATTGTCTCGAAACTTTGGGAGATGGATTCCCCCTTTGTTATCCTGGGCAGCGGGTCGAATGTCCTCGTCAGCGACCTGGGTGTGCGCGGGATCGTGGTCCTCAACCGGGCGAAAAAAGTCCGCTTCGACCACGGCAACCAGCCTGCAGTGTGGTGTGAATCGGGCGCCGTCCTGAGTAACGTGGCTCACCGCGCAGCTGCACAGGGGCTGGGCGGGCTCGAGTGGGCAGCAACTGTCCCCGGGACGGTGGGCGGTGCGGTATACGGAAATGCCGGCGCTTTCTGGAGCGATGTCGCTCACGACCTGATCCGCGCCGAAATCCTGGACGAGACCGGACGCGACGGGTGGTCCGTGGAGAAAATGGAATATGGTTATCGTACCAGCGCGCTCAAGCAGGCGAGTAAAAAAGCGATAATCCTCTCGGCCGAGTTCCAACTCATCAATAGCACGAAAGAACAGGCTCAGTCCAAGATAGAACAATTTTCTACAAAGCGAAAGGCTACCCAGCCTCCCGGGGCAAGCATGGGTTCCATGTTCAAGAATCCCCCCGGTGATTACGCCGGGCACCTGATCGAAGCTTCTGGTTTGAAAGGGACGCGCATTGGCAGCGCTGAGATTAGTACGGTTCATGGTAATTTTTTTGTCAATACCGGCGATACCAAAGCAAGCGATGTCAAGGCTCTGATCGACCTGGTGAAGAAGACCGTGAAAGAGAATTCTGGCGTTGATCTCGAGCTGGAAATAGAATTGATAGGTGAATGGTAATGGCAGGCACGCAACGCAAACTCACAGTAGCCGTCATTTTCGGTGGACGCTCCGGCGAGCACGAAGTCTCGCTCATGTCCGCGCGCTCTGTGCTTTCGGTGCTTGACCGCGAACGCTACGACGTGATCGAAATCGGGATCACCCATCAAGGGACCTGGTTGACCGGGAAAAACGTACTTGAAGCCCTCGAAACTGGTACAACGCAAGGTCTCTCCCCCGTAATGGTCTCCCCGGACCCCTCAAAAAAAGGCATCTATATCCTGGATGCCTTGGGCACTGAGGAAAAACTAAGAAAATTGAGCGCTGTGGATGTTTACTTCCCTGTGCTGCACGGCACATTTGGAGAAGATGGAACACTGCAGGGTCTGTTCGAACTGGCGGATGTGGCCTACGTCGGCGCCGGCGTGCTTGGTTCTGCGGTCGGCATGGACAAGGGTCTCTTCAAAGATGTGATGCTCTCCAATGGAATCCCGGTTATCGAATCGGTGATTGTATTTCGGTCTGAAATCGAAACTGCAATGGAATCTGTGATTGAAAAAGCTGAGAAAGTTGGAGCATACCCGTTGTTCGTGAAGCCCGCCAATCTGGGTTCATCGGTTGGCATTACCAAGTGCCGTTCTCGCTCAGACCTCGCGGAAGGGTTGATGGACGCTGCCCAGTATGACCGGCGTGTGCTGATTGAACGAGGCGTCCCCAATCCGCGTGAGATCGAGGTCTCGGTTTTGGGAAATCAACACCCGACCGCGTCCCTCCCCGGTGAAATCATACCCGGCGCAGACTTTTATTCCTATGATGCAAAGTATGTGCTGGATAACTCCGAGCTCATTATCCCCGCCCCACTCACGGCGGAGCAAGTCCATACTTTTCGCGAATTAGCAGTAAAAGCCTACGAAGCTGCGGATGCCGCAGGCATGGCGCGGGTGGACTTTCTGATGGAAAAAGAAACGGGAAAGATTTACCTGAATGAAATTAATACCATACCGGGCTTTACCAAAATCAGCATGTACCCAAAACTATGGGAAGCCAGCGGATTGCCCTACGCATCGTTGATTGACAGACTTATTGAACTGGCGCTGGATCGCAAAGCTGAACGCGACCGCACGCTGCGCCAATATCGGAGGACCGCATGACCCCTGACAATTCAAAAGCCGATCCTCGTTCAAATCGCATCCGCCAGCGAAAAACCGCTGAAACCCGCACACGCGCGAACCAGGCACGGAAGAACATTTACCAGAGTTCAACCGCGACCCGCCCGGCGGTTGTTTCACGCTCCAGCATGGGAAAGCTGACCGCCACAAATGTTTCAAACAGACCAAGAGCCCGGGAAAGAATGGAAGTTGCGGTACCGTTTGGGTTGGGCAGCGGCACACGCGTGCGCATCCCCAGTCTCGCGCTCGATCTGGGAACGCGCTGGGTCTCCGGCGTCATCCTGGTCATCACGGCAGCCATGCTTTTTGTGATGTGGAGCACCGAACCATTCATCATCAAATCCGCGAAATTGGTCGGGAATGAACGTCTTGGTGCGAGTGAAATCAATGCCGTTCTGGGCGTTATCGGGAAATCGGCTGTGCTGGCATCACCCGCACAGATGAAATACAATCTGCAGGCCGCGTTCCCGGAATTAAAAGATGTGAAGGTGAGCGTCGGTTTCCCCGGAAGTGTGACTGTAAGGGTGGTCGAACGCAGACCGTTGATCGCCTGGCAGCAGGACAACAAAGTTTCCTGGATCGATGCTGAAGGTGTCGCCTTCCCCCCGCGCGGGGCGGCGGATGGACTGATCCCTGTGCTGGCCCTGGGTGATCCTCCCGCGATTGAAACGGATCCAAATTACGAAACAATCAACCTCATGACGAAACCGTTGCTCACTCCACAAACCGTACAGGCAATGCAATCCATGCTCGCCTACATGCCGGAAGGAACCACCTTGATCTATGAACCGGATTACGGGTTGGGCTGGAATGATTCACGCGGCTGGAAGGCTTATTTCGGAAAGACTACCGGAGATATGGCCTTAAAAGTAACCATGTACCAGGCGATAGTGGATAACCTGACACAACGTGGAATCTCTCCCACGATGGTCAGCGTTGAATATCCGAACGCTCCGTTCTATCGTCTGGGGCAGTAACTGGAGCTGGAACCATGGAAGATATTGTAGTAGGAATCGACGTCGGTACGACCAAAGTCTGCACCCTGGTTGCGCGGGTGGAAGAGGAAGCTCTGCGCATCCTGGGTGTGGGCATTGAGCCCTCCGAGGGGATCAAGAAAGGCGTGATCGTAGACCTGGTGGCGGCTTCACAGGCCATCTCCAAATCCATCGAACGCGCTGAACAGACGAGCGGCATGGAAATCACGTCGGCGCTGGTCAGCCTGGCAGGTGCACACGTCGCCTCGGTGAACAGCCGCGGGGTGGTGGGAATCAGCGGTAACTCGGTGGATGAAATCGACATCGAGCGCGCCATCGATGCTGCCCGCGCAGTCGCCATCCCCCACGACCGTGAGATCATCCACATCATCCAGCGTGGTTTCACCGTGGATGGGCAGGACGGCATCAAACAACCGATCGGCATGCACGGTTACCGCCTGGAAGTGGAAGCCCATATCATCACCGCGGGTGCGTCTACAGTTGAGAACCTGCGCCAGGCAGTCGCCGCATCGGGTGTGGAAGTGGCACAGTTCGTCCTCAACCCTCTTGCCTCTGCCGAAGTGGTGCTGAACGAAACCGAACGGCAAATGGGCTCCATTGTCTGCGATATGGGCGGCGGGACGACCGACCTCGCCATCTATGTTGACGGCGATGTCTGGCATACCATGGTGCTTCCGGTGGGCGGTAACCACATCACCCAGGATATCGCCCAGGGCATGCGCCTGCCCATCACACAGGCAGAAGAAATCAAGAAACAACACGGGCATTCGGTCAAATCCGAAATCGCGCTGGATGAAACCATTTCCGTCCGGCCGTTCGGCGAGGACCAGCCCATACTGATCAGCCGCCATGACCTGGCGCACATCATTGAAGCACGCGTAGACGAAATATTTACACTCGCTCTGCAGGAGATTAAACGCTCCGGTTACGACGGTCTCCTGCCCGCTGGTATGGTGCTGACCGGCGGTTCCAGCCTGCTGCCCGGCATGCGCACACAAGCCAGCCGGGTGCTGGGAATGCCCGTCCGCACCGCTCAACCGGAGAACCTGGTAGGTCTGGCTGATAAATTGAACTCCCCGGCCTACTCCACCAGTGTTGGACTACTTTACTGGGCAACTGCCATGCACGAAATGCTGAATCCCGGCCAGGGATCGCGGCGACGGCGGAAAGGAGGCAGGGATTGGACAACTGTCAGAACCTGGTTCAAACGCCTGCTCCCGTAAATCTCTCGAGAAGCATCACTTTACACTGTCATCATAACCAAGGAGGAAAACATGGACACTAACAAATCTGCAGAATCATTCGCCCGTATCAAAGTCGTCGGCGTCGGCGGCGGCGGTTCCAACGCGATCAATCGCATGATCGCAGAGGGAATCCAGGGGGTAGAATTTGTCGCGATCAATACGGACGCGCAAGCTCTCCTCCTTTCCAACGCCACCACCCGCGTTCGCATCGGCGAAAAGCTGACCCGCGGACTGGGTGCCGGCGGCAACCCGGAAGTCGGTCGAAAAGCGGCTGAAGAATCCGCTGAAGACCTGTACAATGTGCTCAAGGGTTCGGACATGGTCTTCGTCACCGCGGGTCTGGGCGGCGGAACGGGCACCGGTGGCGCTCCCATCGTAGCCCAGATCGCCAAGGATGTGGGCGCGCTGACCATCGGCGTCGTCACCCGCCCGTTCACCTTTGAAGGCGGCAAGCGTTCATCCTCAGCCGAGCAGGGTATGGCAAAGCTCAAGGAACATGCCGACACGCTCATTGTCATCCCCAATGACCGCCTGCTCCAGATCGTGGACAAGAAAGCCACCCTCCAGGATGCCTTCCGCCTCGCGGATGATGTCCTGCGCCAGGGCATCCAGGGCATCTCCGAACTGATCACCGTCCCGGGTCTGATCAACCTCGACTTCGCGGACGTACGGGCGATCATGAACGAAGGCGGCGCCGCACTGATGGCAGTCGGAAAAGCCTCCGGCGAGGATCGCGCCCGCGCTGCCGCCGAACAGGCGATCTCCAGCCAGCTGCTGGATATAACGATCGATGGTGCCCGCGGTGTTCTGTTCAACATCACCGGCGGTCCGAACATGACCCTGTTCGAGGTCAACCAGGCGGCTGCCCTCATCCGCGAGACCTCTCACCCGGATGTGAACATGATCTTTGGCGCGGTCATTGACCCGAACATGGGCGATGATGTCCGCATCACGGTCATCGCGACCGGCTTCGAACGGACGGGTGTTCCGCGCCGCGCCTTCTCGTCCACGGCGCGCCCCGTTGAGTCTGCACGGCCTGCAGGCATTCCGATCGCCCGCCAACAGGAAAGCGTCAGTGTCAATGCCGCGCCTGTGCAACCGCATCAGGGCAGCACGGAATTCCGCCCGACCACGCTCAACACCGACGATCTTGACATCCCGACTTTCCTGCGCAATCGCCGCTGATACAATACTCCCCGGGGATTGTGATATGTGTACCCGGCTCACAACCAAAAGGAACGGGGCGGCCAGTTGGCCGCCCCGTCTAGTATTAAAATGCCGCAAGACAATCACGGCAATATCGTATCACACCGCTTGAAGGTGTTCGTCCCAGACCCCCCGGAACAGGTATTAGTTCCGGGTCCACCGTCCAGGTCGTCGTTCCCAGGTCCGCCAAGCAGCACATCATTGCCCTGGTTGCCATTGATAATATCATCTCCCCCTCCGCCCACGACACAGTCCGCTCCTTTACCCGCTGAGATATCATCTGCGCCGCTCGTTCCAATGATCAAGTCATTGGAATTGCCATTCGAGACGAATGGCACGCCTGGGGTGACAAAACTGACGGAGGTCAGGTTCAATGCATTACATTCAGGCGGTTTGAGTTGGTTTGGATTGACCGGGATGGAGACATCTTCCAACCCGGAAGTCGATACGCTGTTGGCGGCGCTCATCACCACCCCCACGCTGAGGATGAATAACAGGAACAGCGCCATCATGAGTCCCAGGACAATACGACGGTTCATACCATTCTCCCTCTTGAAGCACCCTTATTCTGCATCGCCGATATCCTCAACAGAGGTATCGCCGGAGGCATCCGCATCCTTATTCTCTTCTGGCTCAAGAACAGGTTCCTCTTTCTTCGGAGTCCGTACAATATAGCGGTAAGTGTAAGGGTCGGAGAATACCAGGAAATGATGCTCATCACCGACCGTTTGCTCCAGAATGACCTGGTCGGCGTTCTGTGCAAGACGAACCAGGTCCGCCATGAAAGCAATGTCGATCAGTTTGGTGGAGGCAGTCCGCCGCTTGGTTTGTGATTGGTTAATCTGTACCAACAGCGGCGCGTACTTCAGGTGGATGGCAGCCAGTTCATCTTTTTTGGCTTCCTGATATACAGGCAGGGTCAATAAAACAATGCCAGCAATGGATATCATCAAACCGATGATCGCAACGATACGAGCGGTCAATACAGGGATTTCCAGCCCGAAGAGGGACAGGTCATTAGCCACCTTAAGCTCGCCGAGAAGCGTGCCAGCGAGTTTCCAGCGTAATGGGTTTGACCCGTTTATTTCTCCCTGCACAAGATATAGTTCGGCGGGATCGAGGATAAAATCCAGCTTGGGCGAGAACTTTTCCTGGTAGACGCGGCCTCCGATCTTGCCGCTCGCAGTGATCTCGGAAATGACTGAAACGTTATAATATGACCGGTTCAATCCCGTCAGTTCAGTCATCGTATCAATCATTTTCTGAATGGTACAAATATCCAGAATTACGGAACCTTTGAAAGCGTTATCTTTGAAAGGAGTATCGGGTTGCAGGGAAATTGTCCGTTTCCAACCTGTCGGTTCGCTGACCACGACACCCGTATTATAGGAACCGCTGACAGCTACTGGTTGCGCAGATTGGATGACATAGTCCATTTCTATTTTCAATTTGCAGTTTAATTGGGTGAATACCGGTTCCCCTGACAGAATAATTCCTTCGGTATACACTTTTGAGTTGGAGAGGGCGGTATATAAATAATCGACTGAATTGACGTATTCAATATTATCTTCCACCGTGCGCGAAAGAGGTGCAATAAAAGCGTAAATACCCAGCGCAATTGAGGCAAAAAGAAGCAGGGACAACGCGAACAGGTATCCTTCTCTTTCCCGTACGATGGAAGGCGGAATATGTGGAAACCTGAACCGAAGGAGAGGCCACTTTATGACCTTTCTTTTTTTCTGCGAGGAATCAAAAACCAATCCAAATATCAATAGCCCTGCCATGATCGTAACTATTCCGGCAAACCTCGAGGGTTTACGCAGCCATTTGACCGTATTACCAACCCCGGGGAGATGAGCAAAAGCTTTTCCAATCAAGTCGCCGAACTGAGGGTGGTAACCATCCGTCCAGGAATTGTGATCGCCTTTCATGATGAACCGATCCCCCTCTCTGGCGACAATGCGATGGATAACCGGTCCTACTTCCGGATACCAGTAGGTAAAAATGTCACCCACCTCAGCCCGGTCGGATCCCCTCAAAATGACCAGATCACCAGGTTGGTAGAGCGGTTCCATGCTGTTGCCATTAACGATTACGTAACTGGCCTGGCCGCCAAGAATCCCGGGCGCGAAAATAACCCAGACGACCGCCAGTAAGACAGTCAGCAGAGCAGTAAGAATGCCCGGATATTTTCGAAGACGTTTCGGTGACATGAAATAATTTTACTGCTTAATTCGAGAATCGCCCAACCTGGAGTTGAACAGGCTGGGCGATGGGTAATCACGGGATATGATTACAACACTTACTGAGCAGCCACAACGCGCAGGGTGGTGGCGTTCAGTGCGGTAATACCCGTCAGCGTGCAGCTCCAGGTCGTCCCTGAGGTGTTGGTGCAGCTGAACCAACTACCGCCGCCGTTCATCTGTACATGGACAGAGGTCGGAGTGCCGGCGCCCGCCGTAGCAACCAGGGTGAACTGGACGCTGTCGACATTCGAGGGGGTGGTCGCATTCAGGTTGTATTTGACATTGCTGACGGTGTAGCCAGTGATATTACCCTGACCGTCACCAGCGCCGCTTTCCGGTATGACATTGGCTGCCGCAAAAGCAAAAGTCGCAGCGGAGAGGATGAGAATGAGAATCAGGGCTGGGAGAAAACGGGAATAAAATCGAGATATGGACATGGTAAACTCCTTTCTGAGTTTGAATATAAGAACAGCTTCTTTTTGATTACAAACCCAGTTTACAACAACATGTATATGGATGTCTGTAGGGATTTCTTGACTAATCCTATCAGTCCTGTCAGGCAAATCGACGCGAAGTTTGCATCCATGTTAACTGAATTACACTGACTACAGCCAGATTACTGCTTCTTGCATTTAAAACTAAACTTTTACTTGCCTGGAGTTGGGCTGAAAGCAAGATTTTGGTTTAGATATTTATGCAGTAGTCTGTAATACCGCTCAGGGAGGGGTTAATCCATGCTTGATGGCCATTCGCAATAACGAGGGTAAGTCCTTCACGTCCAGTTTTTCCATCAATCGGCTCCGATACGTATCCACCGTTTTCGGGGAAAGCCCAAGTTTTTGAGCGATGAGTGCGCTGGAATTTCCCTCCACGATCAACTGCAATACTTCCCGCTCACGTAAACTTAACTTTTCAAGTGGGCTGTCGCTGCCCCGCACATAATCTACAAGCACCGATTGCGGAATTTCCAGGCTTACATACCGTTTCCCCCTGTAAACGGCTCGGACAGCCTCCACCAATTCAACGCCACTCGACTCTTTTAACAAATATCCCTGCGCCCCCACCTGCAGGGCGCGGTAAATATATTCAACATCCGAATTACCTGAAAGTACGATGATGCGAGTATTGGGTCTTTCCAACAAGGTTTCAGTGATGGCGTCTATGCCATTCAGTTCAGGCATGGTGATATCCATGAGGACGATATCCGGAGACGTCTCGAGAATTCCCGTTATCGCACTGCGACCGTCATCAGCCTGGCCGACCACCAAAATGTCGTCTTCCAATTCCAGGAATACCTTCAAGGTATCGCGAAATATGCGGTGATCGTCCACCAAAAAAACAGAGATTTTCATGGCGCTCACTTGACCTGCACTAATCCTGCCACTCCAGTTCGAAATCGCCAATTAATACGGTATCTCCATCTTTTGCACCTGCCTTGCGCAAAGCGTCGTCCACGCCGAGAGTTTCCATGATCTTCTGGAAACGGCGCACCGCCCCGTCGTGTTCCCAGTATGTCATTTTTGCTGCGCGTTCAATGGCCGCACCGGACAGCCGCCATTCGTTCGCGCCGGTGCGGGTGACGGCAAAATCGCGCGCATCCTCCTTCGGACGATACACCGGTATCGCTGGTGTAATTTCATCCAGCGCAGGTGTTTCTCCCAGTTTTCCGGCAGCCTTGAGCAGTAAATCCCGAACGTCCGTTCGCGCCAGCGCTGAAACGCCCATGATCTCGATCTTGCGTTTTTTCATCGCTTTTTCAATGTTCGACCAGCGTTCCTGCACTCCAGGCTGGTCGATTTTATTCAACGCTACGATTTGCGGTTTCTTGGCGAGCTGCGGATCGAACAGCGCGAGTTCCGAATTGATCTGGCTGAAATCCGCCAGCGGGTCTTCAGACTCGCCGTTGAGCAGATGGATCAGGACACGGGTACGCTGGATATGTCGCAAAAAATCGTGACCCAATCCCGCGCCGTGATGCGCACCCTCGATCAACCCGGGGATGTCCGCCAGCACGACCGACAGGTCATCAGAGATGCGGGCGACGCCCAAATTGGGTTCGATGGTCGTAAAGGGATACGGTGCGACCTTGGGCTTGGCATTGGTCAGCACGGCGAGCAACGTGGATTTCCCGGCATTCGGCACGCCGATAATCCCAATATCGGCGATCAGTTTCAGTTCCAACCTGAGGCGTTTTTCTTCAGCAGGTTCGCCCTTTTCAGCGGTACGCGGCGCCTGCCGGCTGGGGGTCGCAAAATGCTGGTTGCCGCGCCCGCCCCGCCCGCCCTTGCACAGGATCAGCCGCTGACCGGGGGCAGTCAGGTCGACCAGCAGATCGCCCGTGACGGCGTCATAGATCACCGTTCCCGGCGGGACCGGAATGACCAAATTCGCCGCATACCTGCCCGATTTGTTATTGCTGCCGCCGTTGCCGCCATCTTTGGCAATATAGCGCGTTACATGACGGAAGGCAGCCAGCGTATTGAGGGTCGGCTTTACTTCGAGAATGACGTCTCCGCCCCGCCCGCCGTCTCCGCCATCAGGTCCGCCGCGAGGTACGAACTTCTCGCGGTGGAAATGCACCATGCCATTTCCACCCTTGCCGGATCTGACGACGATTTCTGCTTCATCAATGAACATAATGCTTCCAGTTATTTGAAGTTAAAATTAGATGCTTGGCTAATTATAAAAACAATTATAGTCGGTCCGCCGAGAACATGTGCCCCGATTGACCGACTATAATCGAAAATCACTACCAGCTATTTCTTTCCAAACTTCGCTTTGAGCAGCTCTGTCAGGGTGGGCTGGCCGATCTCCTGCAGCTCGTAGCGCACGCGCTGCGAGGGCTTGTTGATCTTGATGATACGCTTCAGGTCGATGGGTGTGCCGATGATGACCAGGTCCACATCGGAACGGTTGATGGTCTCTTCGAGGTCCTTCGTCTGCGCCTCGCCATAGCCCATCGCCGGGAGGATCGGTCCGGTCTTGGGATATTTATGGTAGGTGGCAGCGATGGATCTGACCGCGAACGGACGCGGATCCACGATTTCTGAAGCCCCGAATCGACGCGCCGCCACGTAACCTGCGCCGTACGCCATTTCGCCATGGGTCAGCGTGGGACCATCCTCGATCACCAGCACGCGTTTGCCGCGGATCGCGTCGGGATCATCCACGAACAGCGGGGATGCGCCTTCGATCACGATGGCGTCCGGGTTCAGCCTGCGCAGGTTTTCGCGCACTTTGATGACGTTTTCGGGCTCGGCAGTGTCCACTTTGTTGATGACGAACACATCCGCCATGCGGGCGTTCGTCTCACCGGGGTGATAACTGGACTCGTGGCCGGGACGGTGCGGATCGGCGACGACGATCTGGAGGTCAGAGACATAGAAGGGAAAGTCGTTGTTGCCTCCGTCCCACAGGATGATATCCACTTCCTTTTCCGCCTGGCGCAGAATCTTCTCGTAATCCACACCGGCATACACGATCACACCATTGTCGAGGTGCGGCTCGTATTCCTCGCGCTCTTCGATGGTGCATTCATGCTCATCGAGGTCGTCATAATCAGCGAAACGCTGGACCTCCTGGCGGACAAGATTCCCATAGGGCATCGGGTGGCGGATGGCAGCCACTTTGAAACCCATCTCGCGCAGAATGAGCGAGACTCGGCGGGTCGTCTGGGATTTTCCCGCACCGGTGCGGACAGCGCACACGGAAACAACAGGCTTGGTTGATTTGACCTGGGTTTCCTTCGGTCCCATCAGACGGAAATCGGCGCCGCAAGCCAAAACCAGCGACGCCTTGTGCATCACATATTCATGCGGTACGTCTGAGTAGGCAAAGACCACCTGGTCCGCCTTGAGATCCTTGATCAGGCGGGGGAGTTCTTCTTCCGCATGGATCGGGATCCCCTTGGGATACTGGCTTCCCGCCAACTCTCTGGGGTAGACTCGTCCTTCTATATCGGGGATCTGGGTTGCGGTAAAGGCCACCACTTCATAATCCTTGTTCCCGCGGAAGAAGGTGTTGAAGTTGTGGAAGTCGCGCCCGGCGGCGCCCATGATGATGATACGAGTAGGGGTCATGCAAATTTCTCCTTAACAGAAAGATGAATTTCAGCAATAGACCTGCATCGTCTCAGGGGGCGGAAGAAATAACTTACCCCAAAGGAAACAAATCCAATAATTTCCTTTATGGTTCAAGCCTTCTTCAAGTCAAAGAATCTCCTGCGCTTTGATCGAGATTCCACAAGACCTGCGGCATGACAGGACTGTGCTGATTTTCGCAGCGGAAAACGTCCGCTGCGTCACATCACTTCTGGGGCTGTGATGCCCAAAAGCGCCAAGGCATTGGCGATCGTTTGTTGGGTGGCCGCGACCAGGCACAACCGGGAGTCCCGGATTTGCGGTTCGGCCTGTACGACCGGGCAGGAATCATAAAAACTGGCAAAGGCTTTGGCGATGTCATAGGCAATGCTGGCGATGACCAGCGGCTTGTACTCTGCCGCGGCGCGCTGCACCTCGGATGGGAATCGCGAGAGCCAGTCGATCAACTCCACTTCTGCGGGAGCCAGCTCATAGGAAAATGTTGAGCGGCCGTCTTCCGCCAGCCCGCCGGCTTTTCGCAGGATCGAACTACACCGGACATGTGCATACTGGATGTAGGGAGCAGCCTGCCCGTTGAAATCCAATGCCGACTGCCAATCAAAGGTGACCAGGCGGGTATTTTCGCGCGCAAGGATGGGGTACTTGAGCGCGCCCAACCCAACGGCATACGCCACCCTCTCGAGTTGTTCCTCGCTGAGGGATGGATTCTTCTTGCGCGCCTCTTCCCTTGCCCGTTGCGTAGCCTCACGCAGCAGATCTTCCATAAGGACCACGGTGCCTTCTCGCGAAGAAACGACCACATTCCCCGGCAAGGTCACCAGTTCGTATGAAACATGGCTGCATTTCTTCGCCTGTTCGTAACCGGCGATCTCCAGGATTTTAAATACCTGTGTGAAATGAAGACTCTGACGCACATCCACCACGTAGATGGATTTTGTCATGTCTGGGTAATCGCGGAATTTGTGCTGGACCAGCGCCAGGTCTTCGGTGGCGTAGAGTGCGGTGCCGTCCGAACGCAGGATAACTGCCGTGCGGAATTGCTCCTTGTTCAGACCAAGCACCTCATCAATCTTGACCACCACCGCCCCACCCTGCGGGCGCTCGTCGGTGGCGATCCCCCGTCGGACGAGTTCTTCAACCACTTCCTTGCCGGGTTTTTCTTCCTGGCTGTTGAAATAATACTTGTCAAAGCGGATATCCAGCGCAGTGTACATCTGCCGAAAGCCTTCCAACGACCACTCGCGCGTCTTCTCCCACAACCCCACCACCTCGGGGTCGCGCTGGTCCCAGCGGGCATACACGGCGCGTACTTCTGCTTCCAGTTCAGGATCTTCCTCAAGCCGGCGCGAGGCTTCAGCGTAGACCTCACCCATCCATTTGGTGATGTCTGCGGATGGTTCTTCACCTTTATGGAATTTCAGATACCCCCACAGCCACTTGATGACATGCAGCCCCATGTCGCCGGGATAGTTGGCGCGCACGATCTCCAACCCGGAAAATTCCAAAATGCGGCAGATGGCATCGCCCAGGATGGTGCCGCGTAGATGCCCGACGTGAAAGGCTTTGTGGGTATTCGGATGGGAGAACTCGACCATGACGCGCTGCCCGGTACGTGCTCCCGCCCCAAAGCGTTCTTTCTGGTCGAGGACGGTGTCCACCACACGCCGGGTATAGGTGGCTGTATCAAAGTAAAGGTTGAGGTAACCTTTGACCGCTTCCACATGGCTGATGCCTGGCAAAGTCGAAACCTGTCCGCGCAGTTGCTCGGCAATCTGTTGGGCACGCAGCGGAACCGGGATGTTCTTTCCCTTTCCTGATTTGGACTCGTTTGCCGCAATCTGGAAAAACGATGTGGAAATACCCCATTCCCCGCTAAATGGAATGGGCGACCATTTTAACTCACCGAATGGGATATCCTTTTCGGTGCAAAATGCTTTTATCATTTCTTCAACAGTCTGTTGCTCTTGTTGAAACATGCTTTCCCTGTTGCGAGGTGTGTAACTGCGAAGAATTCTTCTCAACCAATCTGCAAGATTATATCATTTGTCGCTTAAGACGCTTGAATGCGTCTGGCGGGGTTTGCATCCGAGTCAAGATCGCTTGAGCACACGCTTCGGGACTCAGCAATGACGTATCCACTTCCAGATCGTATACGACATATTTGTGGATAACGGGATACTGCAATTTTGCCTGCCCCAGAGTCCGGGTTTTCCGCGCCCGCTCACGTTGTTCCAGCACCTCCAGCGGACATTGCACACCGATGAGATACGCCGGTAAATCAGCGAACAGATCGGTGCACTCTTTCGCCCAGGCTGGTTCGACCAGTACATGATCCGCAATGACGTTATTCCCGGCCTTCGACAATGCTGCGATGGCGTGATGCATGCCATGGGTCAGGGCGTGCCCAGCTGCTCCGGCCTTATCTGCCAGCCCGAGCACATCGTCCCAGAGCGGACGGTCCAGGTAACGCTCTGGCAGCATCCAGATAAACTTGTCGATCCCGGCTTCGAGATACGGTTCTTCCAGCTTTTCCTGAAGTGCGCGGACGATGCTTGTCTTACCGGAGCTGGATGTACCATTAATAAATATGATCTTACCAGGGGTCATTACCTTATTATAAACAAACAGAGGCGGAAATCCGTCCCTGTTGTTATTTCAAATGCGAAGACAAATGGATTACGCGACTTTCTCGAATTTCTCGCCAGGTGTTCCGCAGACAGGGCATTTCCCGGTCATGGGGCCTTCGTGAGTGTAACCGCAAAACGGGCAGACGAAATAATCCACCTCTACCCCGCCCTTTTCGATGTTTTCCAGCGCTTTTTTATACAGACCACCATGAACTTTCTCCACCTCGTTTGCCCATTTGAAGCTGGTTAATGCTTTTTTAATTTCTTCCTTTTCTGCATCAACAATGAATTCCGGATACATTTTCGTGAATTCATACGTCTCACCTTCAATGGCTGTTTGCAGGTTTTCCGCAGTGGATTTAATTCCACCCAGCGCCTTGAAGTGATTCATGGCATGAACTGTCTCGGCGTGCGCCACCGCGCGGAAAAGCTTGGCGATCCGGGGAAGTCCCTCTTCGTCAGCTTTTTTTGCAAATGCCAGATATTTCCGATTGGCTTGAGACTCCCCGGCAAAAGCATCTTTCAGGTTCTTTTCAGTCTTGGACATGTTGCTCTCCCTTCGAGTTAGACTCTTGAATTGAAGTAACGCTCTAAACAGATTAAAGCACTTTTTCCACGGAAGGGTATAAGGGTAAAGTCACTTTAACGGCGTGACGAATATCCTTGAATGGCAGCTTGATAGTCACCCTAGAAAAATCTTTTAAACAAGAACGGGAGCTTCATGGCTCCCGTTCTTCCAGGCTTCGATACAGAGGGATCAGCTCTTCTTGCTTTGAGATGTGGCGAGTGCCTTCATCAGGCGACTCTTGCGGCGGGCTGCATTATTCTTGTGGATGGTGCCTTTCTGTGCAGCCCTGTCGAGCACGGAAATCGCCTCGAGCACAGATTTCTTGGATTCCTCGGATTTGCCGGATTCCAATTCGACCTGTGCCTTCTTAACGGCAGTCCGGGCGGAACCACGAAGGACACGATTGCGCACACGGCGTTTCTCGTTTTGTTTATTGCGTTTGATTTGAGATTTGATATTAGCCAATGTCTTCCTCCAGAAATCTTGCCTTACTATCGCGGCGCATCATTTTACACGAGGGATGCGATTCTGTCCAGATTAATTAGGGGGTTTTTGTGCCGGAAACCGGTGTCACCGAAGGTCGCAAGGTTGGCGTCGGGGTCACAATGTTTACCACTACCACAATCTTCTCACCTGCGAAGATTTTATTAGCATCCGTGATGCCAGCGTCCTTGTTTTCTTTCAGCGCCAGGATGGCTTCCACTGTGCTGTTAAACTTGCTCGCAATCAGCTCCAGATTGTCCCCTGGCTGAATTGTATACACGATCTTCGTCCCACGCGGCAAATTTGCTGGTATAGGTGTCGCTGTCGGCAATATCATGTCCGGATTTGGAAGCAGGATCTCATCCCCAATTTTCAAATTGTTCGGATCCATATTAGGGTTAAGGAAAATGATCAATTGGAGAGCATCGGGATTGTTACCGAGCCCCTGCTTTTCAATAATTCCCACCAGGGTATCACCTTCCTGCACCTTATAGGTGAATGGTGCCCCGGGTGTGGGAGTCGGTGTCTCGGAGGGAGTCAGGGTGATGGTGGGTGTCTCGGTCGGTACAGGGGTGTTGGTCTGGGTGAATGTCAATGTGGGCGTAGGAGTATCCGTTGCAAAAAATGAGAGGCTGGGACCTCCCGAACCAAACAGCCAGACCAGCAAGAAAATCAATCCGGCAACGAGTAAGACAACAGCAATAACCCACACAACCATGGAGCCAACCTGCTGGCGCTTCTTGTACTGGTTGATTACATTTTGGGGTGTTCGTGATTTGGACATGTTCATTCCTCGCATTCAGGGTATCGATGGTTCTGCTCCCGGAGCGTAAAAAGGATTCTACCTGAACTTGGTGGTTTGCGCAAAGCAAGCCTGGATGAAGTCATCTAGTCGCTTAGCGCATACTCGCTGCCTGTACTCTCAGATGATTCTTCAGGAATTCCCCGGTGTAAGATTTTTTCGCCCGGCATAGTTGCTCAGGCGTCCCCTCCGCCACCAGCCTGCCTCCGCGGTCACCGCCGTCGGGACCCAGATCGATGATCCAGTCTGCTACTTTAACGATGTCGAGGTTATGCTCGATGATCAGCACCGAATTGCCTGCATCCACCAGCCGCTGAAGCAGTTCGATCAGCTTATGGACATCTGCAGCATGCAGACCAACCGAGGGTTCGTCGAGCACGTACAGGGTTCGTCCGGTCGCGCGTCGGGATAACTCTTTTGCGAGTTTGACGCGCTGTGCTTCGCCGCCGCTCAGCGTGGTGGCAGGCTGTCCGATCTTGACGTATCCCAACCCGACTTCCTCAAGAAGCTTGAGTTTGCTGACCATTGCCGGGAACGCGGTGAAAAGTTCCGCCCCCTCCTCAACCGTGGTATCCAGAATATCCGCGATGGATTTGCCCTTGAAATGCACCTGGAGGGTCTCGCGGTTGAATCGTGTTCCATGGCAGACATCACATGGGACATAAATGTCAGGGAGAAACTGCATTTCGATCCGCAGCATACCCTGACCCTGACAGGCCTCACACCGTCCGCCGTGCACATTGAACGAAAACCGGCCGGGCTTATATCCGCGGATCTTACTCTCAGGGAGTTCCGCAAATAGCTTCCGGATTTCATCGAATAGACCAGTATAAGTACCGGGGTTTGAGCGCGGCGTTCTCCCGATCGGAGACTGGTCAATATCTATGATCTTGTCCAGATACTCGATCCCATCAATGCGCTCATGTGCGCCGGGCTGGGTATGCGCGCCGTGTAACTTTGCTGCAAGCGCGTTATACACGATCTCGGTCATCAGGGTGGATTTTCCTGATCCGGACACACCGGTTATGCAGACCAACTCGCCCAATGGGATCTGGACCGTCAGGTGCTTGAGGTTGTTCGCCATCGCCCCGACCACAGTGAGATATTTACCGGACCCCCGGCGACGTTCCTCCGGCACCGGTATCTGCTTGCGACCCGAGAGGTAAGCACCGGTCAATGACTTTGGGTGCGCCAGAATCTGCTTCGGAGTGCCTTGTGCGACGATCTCACCGCCATGAGCACCCGCGGCAGGACCCAGATCAATGATCCAGTCGGCGGTGCGGATGGTTTCGTCATCGTGTTCAACCACCAGGACCGTATTCCCCAAATCCCGCAAGCCTTTGAGGGTATTCAGCAGGCGGTCATTATCACGCGGATGCAGCCCTATCGATGGCTCATCCAGGACATACAATACGCCCACCAGCCGCGAGCCGACCTGGGTTGCCAGACGGATCCGTTGGGCTTCACCACCCGAGAGTGACCCGGCAGACCGTTGCAGAGTCAGGTAATCCAAACCCACATCCACCAGGAAACCCAGGCGGGAAGTGATTTCTTTCAGGATGCGGTCAGCAATCGTCCGGTCGCGGTTCGAAAGAGGGGTTTTCGTGCCAGCCAATCGCTTCGCCCATTCAAGAGACTGGTTGACTGGCCATTCTGTGATCTGAAGTATGTTTTCCTCATCCACTGTGACAGCCAACGCCTCGGGACGCAGACGTTTGCCCTGACACGTAGGGCAAGGTCGGTCGGTCATGTACTCGCTGATCTTCGAGCGGATATATTCAGATTGGGTCTCGCGGTAACGCCGCTGCAGATTGCCAATAACACCTTCAAAGGCAGCATCAAAGATGGCAGAACGCCCGTCACGGTTGTGATAATGGACGCGTACTTTCTCGCCCTTGGTTCCGTTTAATATCAAATTCTGATGATTTTCCGGCAGCTCTTTGAACGGCTTATTCATGTCGATATGGTAATGATGCGACATCGCTTCAAGAATCTGCCAGTAATATCCCGGGTTGCTCTCATCCCGGACGTTGTTCCACTCCATGGCAATCAGCGCGCCTTCCGTGAGCGCTCTTTCCGGATCGATCACGCGGGCGGGGTCAATTTCTTGTTTGGAGCCTAATCCCTGGCAATCGGGGCAAGCGCCGTGAGGTGTGTTGAACGAAAAGGTGCGAGGTTCAATTTCGGGGAGGCTGATGCCATGTTCCGGGCAGGAAAGATTCTCGGAGAAAAATAAGTCATGATCCCCGCTCCCATTTTTTCCAGCCAACACCTGGACTGTTACATAACCATCTCCAAATTTGAGGGCAGTCTCAATCGAGTCAGTCAGTCTTGTCCGGGAAGACTTCTTTTCATCTTCGCTTTCATCCTTACCGATAACGAGCCTGTCTACGACCGCGTCGATGTTATGCTGTTTATAACGATCAAGCTGGATTTCCTCATCGAGGTTATATACTGTTCCGTCCACCCGCGCCCGGATAAACCCAGCCTTGCGGATTTCTTCAAAGACCGCCTGATATGTACCCTTACGCCCACGCACTACCGGAGCCAGCACCAAGATACGTGTTCCTTCCGGAAGGTTTTCAACAGCATCGACGATCTCTTGCGCAGATTGCTTGACCACTTCCCTGCCGCAGATGGGACAGTGCGGAATACCTATTCGGGCAAACAACAGGCGCAGGTAATCGTAGATTTCAGTAACTGTGCCAACTGTGGACCGCGGGTTATGGGATGTGCTTTTCTGGTCAATGGAAACTGCCGGCGATAAACCGTCGATATAGTCCACATCGGGCTTGTCCATCTGACCGATGAATTGACGCGCATAAGCGGAGAGTGATTCGACGTACCGCCGCTGCCCCTCTGCAAATATTGTGTCGAACGCGAGAGATGATTTCCCGGAACCGGACAGTCCGGTAATGACCACGAACTTGTCGCGAGGGATTTCAACTGTGATATTCTTGAGGTTGTGTTCTCGGGCCCCGACAACGCGGATGACATTTTGAGACATAAGTTTGCCTGTTCTTAAATTCGAGTTGGTAGTGGTATTGCGAATCAAGAATAGAAATTATAGCACAAATGTTTGGGTTATCATTCCAACATGGCT
>JBGPQJ010000014.1:0-34613 GCA_041488995.1 Anaerolineae bacterium | reverse complement strand
TCATGGTCAACTCCCAAAATGATGGAATTACATCACTTTAGCCACAATGATAACATCCATTGAGTGATTTTACAATCCTGTGACGCCTGATTAACAAAGAGCTTCGTCGGTGCAAGGTTTTTTTATCCTGCTTGCCATAGAAAAATCGCGGCGGGGACTGTCGCCTGAAGGCGACAGAGGAAGCCGCTCTGCCTATTGACGGCACTCCTTTCCGATCTGGAGGGCTCACTTGTTAGGGTGTTGTTAAAGTCGCAGGAACAGGTCAAGCGTCTCAGCCGGATGGGCGGAGAAGTAACGTCGAGCAGTAGGAATTGTGCGTTATTTCTTTTTTGCGAGAAGGATTCCCAAGACCAGGTTATTGAGGCAAGCCATCGCCTGCCCTGCTTTTCCTTTGGTCATAACGGACGGAACAGCCGGCTCAGTCGTCATAGTTGATATAGGCCTCGACCGGGTCCTTCATGCGGTTCTCTTCGTGGTAATAGATCATGGTTGTGGCGGGGTTGGCGTGGCCGGCCATGGTCATGACTCGATCCAGTGGCTGTCCGCTGCTGACCGCTTTGGTGATGAGGGAAAAGTATTTGTCGCAACTCAGATACCCGACCTGGTTCCTGGCACGTTCGCTCCAGATGCCAGAAGAAGAGATAAATTTCTCGCTCGCTGAACAAGGTCTGGCTTTCAGAGAAGGCGAGACCTGGAATGCCCACCCTAAAGTGCCTGAACGAGAAACTAAGTTTCAATGGCTTGATAGAAAAGTTCAAAGTAAAGCCGCCCAAGACACGTACTGTGTGTGGAGGCTCAATAAGCATGTGCCCGATGCTCATGATTGTTCCGGCGTATATCGAGCAACAAGCCTTTGACTCCCAGGAACATACATTGCCGTTGGATCGATTAGATGCATACTGCATTGCCCCAAGGGCATCCGAACATGGCAGCTGTTTTCACCAACAGGAATTAGATATCGCCCAGAACATGCTTCAAGATCTGATTTCACAGGAAACACGGGCAGAATTGCCCGATGCAAGTACAGACCGCAAAAGAAAGGGGGAATTCGTCTGGGAAGAACCTGTTATAAATAATGCAAAATGCACTCCCAAGACTTGCTTGCACGCCTTTGAAAGCCCACCCGGTTATTCTCTCATCCTACGACCTGATGGCAACCATAAAATGAACTGTCTGCATCAAGAATGCGGGCAGGCCGCTCAGGCTGCCTTGGTTGACCAAGAGAAACAACGCCAGATAATTGAACGAGAGAAAATGGAAAAGGCAATTATTGACCTAAGGCGTATAACGATAAAGCACACGTTATTTGCGAAAAAAGAGAATTGCATCAGCTTACTGGATTCACAGACCTGACTGTTCTCGAAAGCCTGCTGGTTGCAGATTGGGATATTACTACAATGCAGCATATCGTTTTGGGATGGCAATCGATAATGCGGGAAAAAATAGCCAGCGAATCAGGAATTTCTATCCTTGACACATCCCTAACCGAAGCTCAGTTTTCAAAGAAGTATGGTCCTCTATCAGAAATGCCATCCGAGGAGAATACCCCACGCCTCTTCCGGCAATTGCGTGAAATTTACACAAAATCAAAGACCGGCCAACATCAATGGCTGGCCTGCCAGGTATGGGTGCGCGCCTGGCGAGATGAGATTGAAGTTATGAATATGGAAAAAATCGCTGCACTACTTCAATCGGTGTAACTCGATAGTAATAACATGCACACAACATTGACTCTTTAAGTGACCTGACTCCTCGACCCAATCCTAATAAAAAGTTGGACCATCTTTAAGGGGGCAGGTCAATGGCCAGGGAAATTATCAGTTTCCAGAAAGATTTTGAAGGGAAGGCTGGTCAGAGGTATGTCATTCATCCAGACTCAATGACCCTTCCGGTTGGAAAAGACGTGATGACATTGCCATTTACCAACCTGTGACAATTGAGCTGCATCGGTTTACCCATAAGAGGCATTCAAGATATTTTATTGAAAATTATGACCTGGATGATTGGATGACTTTCACAAATTCTGCAGCCTTTTGGCTGATCTCGTTAAATTTTCCTTCTTTCGCCAGTTGAGGAGGGCATAACTCGCTTCCTGCCCCAACCGCAACCACGCCCGCCGCGAACCATTCAGCAACATTGGACGCATTCACTCCACCGGTCGGCATCATTGGGATGTATGGGAAGGGACCTTTCAAAGCCTTGATATAGGCCGGCCCTCCTACGGATCCCGGAAAGATTTTGACCACATCGGTTCCAAGGCTGTATGCTTGAAATACCTCAGTCGGTGTCAACGCGCCTGCCATGGTCAGCAGTCCGGTTTTCACCATGGCTTCTACAAGTTTTTTCTCGCAAACAGGGCTTACAAGAAAAACAGCTCCGGCAGCTTTCACAGATTCCGCCTGTTCAGGCTTAGTCAATGTACCCATACCGAGCACAATCGAGTCTCCAAACTTCTTGGAGAGGGCCCTGACCACATCTTCCGCATTAGGTGTGCTGTATGTGATTTCGATCCCTTTTACCCCCCCATTCACCAGAGCTTCAACCATTTGCACGGTCAATTCGGGTGATGGTCCACGGATAACTGCCAAAAGTCCCAGCGATTTTACTTTTTCCAAAACTTCGTTCTTGTTCATTTTCAATCTCTCCTATATTTATTTTATGCAACCCGGTATAACGGTTCTTCTCCACGCAAGACAGCCAGACAGTCTTTCATTGCGAACCAGCCCATATTACTGGTGGCGCCATCGGTTTGTGCGCCAAGATGAGGCGTAGCAATCACTTGTGGTAATTTCAGCAAAGGGTTCGCTGGATCAGGCGGTTCGACCGTGAAGGCATCCAGACCTGCGCCACGCAAATGACCTGATTCCAAGGCATGCAAGAGGGCGGTTTCTTCCACCGCCTCTCCCCTCGATGTATTGATGAGGTAGGCACCTTTTTTCATATGTGCAAGGAATTCGGCATTGACCATTCCACGCGTTTCCGGAAGAAGAGGCAGATGCAGGCTGACAAAGTCAGCCATGGCAATGACATTGTCCAAAGATTCAAGTGTCACCCCATTGGCCTCGGAAAAGGATTTATCTGCAAACGGGTCAAAGGCAAGAATGTGACAATCAAATCCGGCAAGCCGTCGGGCGAGTTGCTTACCGATCGCGCCCAGGCCCAATATTCCAATCGTTTTATCCTCCAGGGAAACACCATTTAGCCGCGGCCATTTTCCCTGTTGAACGGCCTGGGCTGCTTCCGGAATTTGACGGGCGAGCGCAAGGATGAGACCGAGTGCCAATTCAGCCACTGAAACGGAATTAGCTCCCGGGGTATTGGTGACCACGATTCCCTTCTCTTTGGCGGCTTCGAGGTCTACATTATCTACACCGACACCATACCGGGAAATTACTTTCAATTTATCTGCTTTTACCAGCGCTGACCGATCGATCACGTCCAATCCGGCGATATACCCATCCATACCCGGTAACAGGTCCGCAACATCATTGGATGATAGAGGTTTGCCTTTGGGATTGTATTTAACAGATTCCGTCAGGGCTTCAAGCTCAGTTTTCAACCGTGGATCATTTTTCCCATAGGAAGTCGGGGTGACAAGCAGATGGGCTTTATTGAGGTCCATAAAATACCTCCTTGTTTAGATGTTTCGGATTATCGATGATCTCAGGACCGCTCACACCATCCACCACCAGTTTTCTGAACCCCAGCTGCTCGATCGTTCCATAATCATGCCCGGCATCGAGTGATAATTGATCGATGTGCGTATGGTAACTTCTTCACTTGAGTTAGTCTTGTCATTGATAATTTAATATCATAACTTAGGAAAAAACCCTCATTGGGGAGCTTCGGTAAATTTAACCCTTGAAGTATATGTGATGTCCTCACAAAGAAATTTTAACATTTTCCTGACCAGCTTCTCTGCCTTCCATATAATCGAACCTACCTTTGAAACAACCCTTGCAGAGCGTCATACAAATCCTGGTAGAGGCGATATTGTTTCTGGTAACGCTGCTCTGCTAATGGGTCGCCTGGAATGATAGACTGAACTTGAACGAATTGTCCGATATCTTCAATTGAATGGATCATCCCGCAGCCGTATAGAGCCCACATAGCCGCGCCCAGACAAGAGGTCTCTCCCCAGGTAGTTGTGATCAATTCGTGTCCCAACGCACTTGCCACGGTTTGGAGCCACAGCCGTGAATTGGTAAATCCACCAGAGGCACGCACTTCTTCGATGGGATTCCCTTGGGATTGCAGAACATCATAGATGCTGCGTAAGCGAAATGCCACGCCCTCGACCAAAGCTCGCGCCAGATGCCGGGCGTCATGCTCCAAAGTCAACCCATAAAAAACAGCTTTGGCGTTCATATTCCAGTTCGGGCTGCGTTCGCCGGTAAAGAAGGGAAGACACACAACGCCTTCCGCACCCGGGGGAACCTCCTCAGCCAAATCCAGTAGCGCTTCAAAGCTTAGATTCTTCCCTTTTCCTGAGAGACCAATCGCCTGGTTGAATACATCTCTCAGCCAGGATAGCGCCACACCACCGTTGTTGATCGAACCACCTACCAGATAATGTTTGGCATCTATGGCGTAGCACCAGGTGCGGGCCTCTTTATCCAATACTGGTTTTCCCGACATACGCCGCAGAGCACCGCTGGTGCCGATCATGCATGTCACCTGCCGGTCCAATTGCGTAGCCCCGGCACCCAGGCTGGAATTGACCGCATCCGATGCCCCCACTACGACTGGGATATTGGAGGGCAGACCCAAACGTTCAGCCGCTTCAGGCCGCAAACCTGTGATCGTTTCAAGGGGGTCGCATAAAGGGGAAAGTTGATCTGCAGAAATGCCAGCCAGGATCAGTGAATCTGGATTCCATTCCAGCGTGTGAGTATTAAGCAACCCGCTTCCGGCAGCCACACTGAAATCCACCCGCCATTGACCGGTTAGATGCTCTAGGGCATATTCCTTGACCGAAACAAAACGTGCTGCCGGGGCAAACAATTCCGGTCTTTCCTGGCGTAACCAAAGGATTTTATAGAGCGGATACATGGCATGCGCTGGGCAGCCGGTTTGAGCATAAAGCCTGCTCGCCAATGGCTGTTCGCGTATGGCCTGAGCCTGGGGAGTTGAGCGTAGATCAGCCCAGGTTATGACTCCGGTGAGCGGGTAACCGTTTGCATCCAGAGCCATCACGGTATGCAGTGCGCTTCCAATACTGATCGCCCGACAAGCGGAGGGAGAGACTTGGGCAGATTGAATAGCGTTTTGAGCTGCCACATACAACGCATTTAGAATGGAAGTAGGATCCTGTTCATTCCACTTTTTCTTGTAATTTTCCGCTTCTCCATAATCTGCTGCACCAAAGCCAAGCGGGTGCGCCAATTCATCTACAACCACGCACTTGCAGCTGCCCGTACCGATGTCAATACCGATAAACCAGGGGTTCATTTAGACTGTCCCTCTATAGCGGGGTGTTTTTCCATGCAAAACAGCTCGTAAGGCATCCACAATGAATTCCATTAGGCCGGTTATAATGCCATCGAATTTCGCTACCATCCGCGGGCTTTCAACAGGCGCGTATTATGATTATTAATCACTTGGCCGACCACCGATTGCAGCGCTTCTTTCATGTTCGGATCTTGTTTGCCGAAAGGTATGGCTGTGACCAATGCTGGACAATCGCAAAGTTGTCTGGGGGGCAAGGGAGTGGACATTTCCTTAATCCTGCGGCCATACAATACTTCCACCGGCATTCATAGCCAGATTTCCACCATCCACCGGCAGTAGCACTCCGGTGACAGCGCGGGCGGAATCAGAACACAGAAAGACTGCCGCGCTGATAAAGTCTTCAGCCTCAAGCAATTTCCCATATGGAATCCCGGCCAGGAATCGCGGCATGGCAGTTTCTTCCAACTTTGGATTGGCCAGTAATTGGTTCTTCAGGCCAGGGGTCAATATTTGACAGGGGAGGATAGCGTTGCAGCGAATACTTTGACGGGCATATTCCAGCGCCAATTCCTTGGTCATCTGGTGCACTGCCCCTTTGGCACAGCTATAAGCGAAATTGCCTCGTCCCATTCCCGAAGCACCGGCAATTGAACCAACGTTGAGGATGCATCCGCCGCTCTTTTGGTTCAGCATGCGTTTGATAGCCTGTTTCGCGCACAGGAAGTAACTCGTCAAAGAAATTGCCAGGGTACGATTCCAACCATCCAGCGAAAGCTCGTGAGGGCGAGAGCGCTGAAACCAGAAGGGGATGTTTACAAGAATGTCCACTTTATTGAAAATTTGATCTGCCTGCGCAAACAAGTGCTCAACCTGGGATTCATCTGAAGCATCACAGTGCACCGCGATTGCGTGACGACCCAGCCTCCGCACTTCCTCGGCGGTTAGCTCATTACCAGGGTCATCTATGTCTCCACATACAATATTGGCGCCTTGTTGAGCAAACGCCACGGCAATAGCGTGACCTAATCCGCCATTTGCACCAGCACCAGTTACGACTGCCACCTTCCCACTCATATCAAACAGATTTAATTCCATATTAGTACCTCCAATTTTTCAACTCGAATATATTTGACGGTAATATGATAAAATAATGTTGTAATGTGTTAACAATTAACAAAATACAATGGAGAGGAAATCGTTATGCTCAAATCAGCTGAAGGAAACGAGCTTTTAACTGCACCATCGCAACGCACACTAAGTGATTACATCGCGGACCAACTCCGCCAGGCCATTCTGGCCGACCAATTCAAACCAAATCAACGCATGGTAGAACAAGAAATCGCCGAAAGTATGCAGACCAGCCGGGGTCCGGTACGAGATGCGTTGAAAATTTTGGAAAATGAAGGGCTGGTGGTGCGCCAACCTCATCGTGGCGCATTTGTTGCTGAACTAAACCTGGAAGACTTTATTGAAATATACACCTTGCGTGAAGCCCTTGAAAGCCTAGCCTTGCGCTACGCTATCAAGCGCGCTTCGGCAAAGCAAATTGAATCGCTTGAAGAACTAGTACATACGATGATCGAGATCTCCAAACATGATCCCATCGACCAGGTGGAAGCGACCGATGTGGATTTGAAATTCCACCAAACCCTATGCGAGATGTCTGGTCACCGCCGTGTACTCTCTGCATGGGAATCGCTCAGCGGGCAAATCCGCATCGTTGTATTAAGACATCGTTTAGTTCATCCAGACGATTTACGCGAGCGTTCCATTACCTGGCATGAACGCATTGTAGAGGCCTTACGAGAACGCAATACCGAGAAGGCTATCGACGAACTCCATGTTCACATGGCTGCTTCGATGGAATGGGTGAATAAGCTTGTTAAAGAACGGGGCGGGGAAAATGCTTTTTAAACATTATTGCTGACGGGTTGACAACCGCCCATCAAATTCCTGCGATCCATTATCAGCATCAATCGGGAATTGAACCGGACGTTTATCGCGCTGTGAACGATATATTCCAGTAAAGATTTCTACATGTTTACGTCCTTCCCTACCACTTACAGCTGGTTCACGATTTTCCAGGATGCATCCCAAAAAATCTTGAATTTGAAGCTTGTGGTAATGGGTCATAACGTCCACTGAGCGGCAGCGAGCCTCATCCTCCTGCTGCCAACCCTGCAGCAAATTCACCTCATTTGGGATCGTCCAAATGTCGTTAATGGGCGGATCCACAAAGGTTGTTACCCCCGAAACAAAGGGCGAACCGCCGTCGGTTTGCACACCGACGGATGCTCCGTTTTCGCCATGCACATGGATTTTTCCGTAGAAACCTGGCTTCTGAGAATTGCTAATCAAGATGGTCCCCATCCCTCCATTACGGAAGCGCACAACTGCAACTGCAGTGTCTTCTACTTCCACGTAAGGATGGTTCAGGTTATCCCAATAGCCAAATATTTCAGCAATGGGTCCCATAAACCATTGAAACAAGTCAATCTGGTGGGTAGTCTGGGTGAGCATGACCCCACCGCCTTCGCTGGTCCATTTGCCGCGCCAGGGGTCCATGCGATAGTAGGCTTCATCGCGCCACCCCATAACCGTAACGGTTGCCAGTACCGGACGCCCGATCTTACCGTCTTCAATGGCTTTCTTCATGCGGACAACAGGTTCATAAAAGCGGCGTTGGCTGATTACAGCTAATTTGATTCCAGCTTCTTCAGCAGCCAGGATGGCCCGGTCACAGCCTTTCAGGTCCACGGCCATTGGTTTTTCAACCAGGGCATGTACTCTTGCTTGAGCGCAAGCTGCGACCATTTCAGGATGAGAAGGATGCGGCGAACAAATTGAAGCGGCCTTCACCGAAGGATCGTGCAGCATTTCTTCAAGGTCCTGGAAGGGGTGAACATCGTAGCGTTTTGCCAGCGCGCAGGCTCGTTCATAATTAATATCGTAGACACCTACGAAGTGGGATTCGGGCAGGGATTGATAAGCCTGAGCATGGGCATCGGCGACCTTGCCGCACCCAATCAGGACTGTTCCAAGAGGTTGCATAACACGCCTCACTTATAAGGGATAACGGCCATATTCCAACGCCGCCCGATACATGGCAATGACATTTTCTGCTGGGACATCGGCTTGGACATTGTGTACGGGGGCTACGACATACCCGCCACCGGGTCCCAAGTCATGAATCCTGTGGCGCACTTCTGCCTTTACATCTTCCGGGGTTCCATGCGGCAATACCCACTGGGTATCCACTGCGCCCCAAAAGGTTAACTTGCTTCCGAAATCCCGCTTTAAGATAGCGGTGTCCATCCCTTTGGCACTCACCTGGACCGGGTTCAGGATTTCGACCCCGGCATCCACCAAATCGGGCAGCATCTTCACCACGGAACCACAGGTGTGCAAGAAAGCTTTTGCCGGAGAATTCTGGTGAATGCATGTAAAGATTTCCTGATGGTAAGGCTTGATAGTCTGCCGGTAAGTGGTTGGAGACATTAAGCAATTTTGTTGGCCACCCAGATCGTCGCCGATTTTCACGACTTCAAGGGCAGATCCTGCCAACTCTAAAAACTGGCGGAGTTGGATCAAGACGATGTCGGTGATTTTACGGAAAACAGCGTGAACAAATTCGGGTTCACCTACCAGGCCTTCCAGCATGCGGGCATAACCGCATAGCAGGTAGGCCCGTTCCCAAACGCTGTTGAATGCCGGGCAACCGATCAAGGCGTAATCCGTCGTCTCGTAAAACTTTTGCGCCGCGTCTTGCACCCCTGCATATCGTTGTGGATCACGTGGATCGGGCCACCAGGGGTATAGTTCCAGGTCCTCCAGGGATGCGTTTTGCAGAGGGCTTTCGACGGCTTCCCGGTAAATCACTCCACCCAAGTCGAACTCGCGCCACTTGACTCCCCACTCATCATAGAAAAAACCCGGTTCAGTACAGGGACGAATCCTTTCACTGACCGGGTTCATATAAATTGGGCGAGTATCAATTCCTAAATCCTGTAAGATGATCTTATCAACCTGCGCCAGGCGCATCATATGTGGGACGTATTGAACTGGCGACTGGACCTTGTAAATTTGAGCTAACCGTGAATATACTTCAGGAGTTGGAGAGGTGTTCCCGCCGGTACCAAAATCAAGCGGGACGCGATCCGGCTCCTGGTGATTGAGGGCAAATTTTATACGCTGGCGGTGACTGATTGTTGCCATAGCCATAAAGTTAAGGTATCCGAAATAGATTATAACCACACCGACTAATCTAGTCAACTGTTGACGGTTGACAATTTGTAAGTGGGTTGAACATCAGAATTCACGATATTATTTGGGAGCGGCCAGTGCCCTTGCAGAACGGCGGCTAAGTTTGCCACACCTTGTTCGGTGACCTCCCGCAAGCCTTGCTCGGAAAGCGCGGATACATGCGGAGTTAAAATGACATTTTCCAGGTGCAACAGGGCGGATTCTTGCCGACCATCTACTCCGCAAAAGGGATTGATTTCTTCAAAGGTATCCAGTCCAGCCCCTCCCAGCCTGCCAGCGTCTAAGGCGTCTGCGAGTGCATGTTCATCCACAATCCCCCCACGTGCCGTATTAATCAAGTAAGCGCCCGGCTTCATTTTCTGCAACATTTTTTTATCAAGTAGGTGAAATGTATCTGGGTTTAAGGGCAGGTGCAGCGAAACGAAATCCGCTTGAGCCAGCAGACTAACCAAATCCATCAGAGTCACGTTGATCGATTGAGCTGTGAGATCAGCCTGGTCCAACCGACGGCGGGTCGCTATCAAGCGCATTCCGAAAGCGCTTGCTCTCTGCGCCACACGCTTGGCGCTATCACCAAAACCGACTAATCCCAACGTACACTGAGAGAGACGCTGATTTTGAATGGACAGCTGACGTGAGCCACTCCAGTCGCCGCGTTGCATGGCGGCGCTCATCTGAGGAAATTTGCGCGCCAAGGCCAGGATGAAAGCCATTGTATGGTCTGCCATCTCTTCAGCAAAACACCCTGGAACGTTGGTTACGACAATCCCAGCTTGAGTTGCTGCCTGACAATCAATCTTATCGGTCCCGATTCCTAAGCGCGAGATAACCCGGCACTGCCTCAAGCTTTCGATCACTGCTTTTGGCAAAGCGCTGGAAACCACCAGCAGTCCTTCGCAACCAGCCAGTACGTTGATCAATTCGATGGGTGTGTTCGCTTCAGCCTGGATGGGATTGAGCCCATAGCGTGCGTAAACTTGTAGCTCTTCGGCATACACCGGCGAGACACGAGCATTCAAACGTACTACGTGAAAGTCATGTAGATCCACGCGAGCACCCTTCAATTATTTCCTCAATCGAGAATATTTCACTTCGCCAATCTAATCTTTCCAGATGGCCGCCAAGAATCCCAGTATGCTCTTAGTCAGGAATTTTTCACCAGGGTTTGTGCCAGGCTCACCGCGCGGCTGGCATCTGCTGAAAAACCATCCGCACCAATCTGGTTGGCATACTCCTGTGTCACCGGTGCGCCACCAATGATGATCTTTACTTTATCGCGCAGGCCCGCCTGCCGGATGGCTTCGATGGTGGTTTTCATGTTTGGCATGGTGGTGGTCAGTAAAGCGGATAGGGCAATAATTTCCGCGTCCCCCGATGTTATGGCATCGACAAATTTTTCTGGCGGTACATCCACACCCAGGTCTTTGACTTCAAATCCGGCCCCTCTGAGCATCAACGCCACCAGGTTCTTCCCGATATCGTGCAAGTCGCCTTTGACCGTCCCGATCGCGACCCTGCCGGCGGATTTAATATCACTTTGTACCAGGCGTGGTTTCAACAATGACAATCCGGCCTGCATGGCGCGGGCAGAAACTAACATCTCCGGGACATAATAATCGCCTTCTTCAAAGCGCCTGCCGACTTCCTTCATTGCCGCAATCATGCCTTCAGTCAGTATATTGCCTGGTTCCAGACCAGCCTCCAGCGCCGACTCTACACCATCTTTTGCACCTGCAAGATTGCCTTCCAGAATGGCAACGTAGATTGCAGAGATTTTTTCATCCATGGTTGATCTCCTTGGGTTCTTATTATCCGGGAGGTTTGATCGGTGATCAATTTATACCGGCCAAATTCCTGAAAGGTTTTCCTCATCGACATGATGTTTTCAGATTTGGCCTTCGTTTTAATGATCCCTATTTTTTTCTTCAAGCTGTTCATTCAGGTCAAATACTTTCTCCAGAAAATCCAATTCATACGTGCCTGGTTTATATTCCCCTTTTGATATCCAAGGGCCTACAAGATCCTCCCAGCCTTTTTCAATTTCCACACTTCTTCTCTGAATCTCATAAGATTTATTCAGGTCCTCAGCTTCAAAATAAACAATTGCAAGGTTTTTATAAAAGAACATTACTTCTTCCTTAACGCCTGAAGCCTTTATACTCTTCAGTAGATCCTTCCAGACATTCCTATGGACTTTCTTATAATCTTCCAGGTGTTCCGGCTTTATTTCCAAGACAACACAATATTTATTCATTCATACCTCCCGGTGTTAAACCAACTTGAGTATAAAATAATGCTGGCCACCTGACACTTTAACAACAGAACAGTTGACCGGCGCGGGATCTCCAGTAAAATCGATTTTCCCGAACAATTTATTATTATGACCTGCCTTTCCGAATTCCGCTGGCTATCTACCCATGATAGCAAGCTATCAAATGACTGGAAAAACAAGAAATCTCACATCTCAGAATAGGTAAGAATGATTCCATATTGTGGATTTCATACTGAATTTATATATCTAGCGACCTGACAGTTTCGTAAAAAGGTGTTGATCGGCAGGCAAAACCGGGTAAATTAGGCTTCTTCCAAGAAACCAAAGACGCGGAGATGCCGAATGCCGATCAACAAACTCTATCATAACTGGATGCAGCAGATTTGTGAACAGCGACCTAACCAAAGGATTACCCAAGTTCGGAATTTTGTTTGGTTGATGATCGGTATTTATGAAAGTCGTTCGGTGCATCTTAGCAAGATTGCCGGGAAGATCCCCGGACCGGCGAAGTTGGTGAGCATCACGCGACGTCTGAGCCGCTTCCTGGATAACCCAGCCATCCGTGTCAGAGAGTGGTACGCGCCGATTGCACAGGGATGGTTGCATGTCCAGTGGAGTTGCCTGGGTGAGATCCGTCTGATCGTGGATGGTACGAAAGTTGGCTTTGGACATCAGTTGCTCATGGTCATTCTGGCGTACCGGAAACGGGCTGTCCCGATTGCCTGGACCTGGGTGAAGCAGGTTCGTGGTCACAGCGGCGCAGTCAAGCAATTAGCCTTGTTGAACTATGTCAGGCAGCTCTTGCCTGTGGGTGCAGTCGTTTTTCTGGTCGGAGACTGCGAATTTGGCGCTGTAGAGACCCTGGAATGGCTGGATCAGTGGCATTGGTACTATGTTCTACGCCAAAAATCAGATACGCGCATCTGGTTGTACCACCAGAACGAGTGGAAGCCCTTCGGCAGTTTTGCGGACAAAGCCGGTGAAAGTCACTGGCTCGGGCATGGCTATCTCACTGCCAGGAACATCTACTCGACCAATCTGTTGATCCACTGGCAAGCGGGCGAGGACGAAGCCTGGTGCCTGGCCACCAACCTGCCTGATCGTGAGATGGCCTTGCGCTTCTACCGCCGAAGAATGTGGATCGAAATAGTCTTTACGCAAATGACAAAAACGGACATGTTCGCTAGCTGGACTGGTGGGGATCACGTATCGGATCTCGACATTTTCGTTCTTGACGATCACTTGATCAATAAGCAATTCTACCAGTTTCCGCTTCTGTTCAAAACTGGCATTATCCAATCCTGTCTGAACACGGCGACAAAAAGCCTCGATGGGAGCAGTCAGACCGGAAAGTTCATTTCTTCTATCCACCTGATGAACCAGTTGCGTTTCCAAGTCGTGCATGCCTTGAAGTTTACTATCCAGATCTGCTCGTCTACGTTGATACTCGGACAAAGGAATAATCTGATTCAGGTACGCTTCTGTGAGTCGATCCAGTTGGGTTTGCACTGCGAGCTGTCCCCGACGCAGGTTTTCGTGACGCGCCTGCAGTTCCTGCGGCTACCAGCAACCACCTTGTGCTCTTTGCAAGGCAGTGGTGATGATTTCAGGGTGCGTCAGAAGTTGACACTGGTCCTGCCAGACCAGTTCATCCAATTGGTGGGCCGGGGTGTACCGGGCAACACAACGTTCGTGGAGACGCGAATAAACAACATCCATTTTCCCATGGCAGACGTAATAATCATAACCAGGATTCAATGTACGACATCTGCAGCTGAGATGGCAAATGCCACAGCTTACCAAGGCTCTCAACAAATACTGATGGGCAGTGTTGTTACGGCTGGCAATCTGTTGGTTGTGAGACAGCCTAGCTTGGACTTGCTCAAACTGGTGTGGCTCAATGATGGCCGGAATGGCTGCCACCGGGATCCATTCTTCTTCAGGAACTTTGACGTGACTCTCTCCCCGCTTCCCAATGGGTTGGGTAGCCGAACGACGCAAGTGAGGCTTAACCATACGCTGTCGGCCCACATACACTCGGCCAGTATAAGCCGGATTAGTCAAGATGCCGCGTGCCGTGGCTGTGCTCCAGTATTCCCCTCCGCGCGGTGCCGGGATCCCCATAGTATGCAAATGCTGGATCAAACCATAGAGCGTTGTGTCTTCTTGCAGATAAAAGGCGAACATCTCGCGTACAACGGCCACTTCTGCTTCGTTGAGTGTGACCTTGGCGGGATCCCTGGGACGATCCGGATCCGTCTGATACCCATACATTGGCCGGGTCCAAGGCAGCAAGATCCCAACCCGGAATTTGGCTTGACGACCACGTCGCATCCGATCGGTGATCAGGGTGCGTTCATATTCTGCAACGGCTCCCCGAATCTGCAACACCAACTGGTCGTGCGGATCCTGGCTGATCGGGCGATCCAGAAATTCTACCCGACAACCACATTTCTCCCACTCTTCCAACAGCACCATCTGGTGAACATAGTTCCGTGCCAAACGATCCGGTGCAGTGATCACAATGCAGTCGATTTCCCTCGCAACCACCCGGTCCCGCAGACGGTCCAATCCCGGCCGGTTCAGACTTGCGCCACTGATCCCATCATCCCGAAAAATATTATCTTGCAGCAGTTCCCATCCTTGTTGCTCGGTATAGACTATCAATCGTTCCAATTGCTGCTCAATGGTTTGTGCCTGCGCTTGATGTTGAGTCGACACTCTCGCATAGATCGCTACTCGCATAGTACGCCTCCAGTTTCATCATCGTCTGGGTTTCTTCGAAGGAACGAGCCATCTCCAGTACCAACTGGTATGCTCGATCCCATCGGTCCTGTCCATCCGGATACTCCTTCACTTCCCGTTGAATTTTCCACTGGCGTTTCATGGCGGCCTCCACACTCAGAACTCTTTGGTGTAGAGTACACCTCTTGCTTAGTGGCGGGATTGCGTAACCGTAATGGACGTCGCCAATGACTCAGCCGCAACTGTCCGGTGCGTATCATGCAGAATTTGTCATTTGTGATCAGTCCATTGAAGAAATGTTCGGCGACTTGAAAAAGCACGGCTTCGATTTGGAAAGTACCATGTTACATGATTTCTTACGACTGTCTCGTCTTACCCTGGCTGTAGCTTACTTGTACGTCTGGCTGATCTCTGTTGGCGGTCGCACGATCCATTCAGGTCTACGCCATCTGGTCGATCGTAATGACCGCCGTGACTTGAGCATCTTCCAGATCGGCTTGCGGTATATTCAAAGGAGACTGACCAATGCCTTTTCGATCTCTGTTCCGCTATGTTCCTACCTATGACTTCAAACTGTCAGGTGACTAGTTTATATAAGCTAGAAAATGTCAAGGAATTGTTTGCAGTCAATTGTTGACAGTTGACAGGATGTGCTTATAATTGAGATGTACGAATATCATAGCGTTAGGAAGGTCGTAATATGTTTCCATCCGCCGCACGCGCTTTTGAAGGCGAGCTACCCTTACCTACTTTTCAACACATGTGCCAGGAATTTCCTCGACCCCAGGTTGCGGATGTTCCAGTTGCAGTATCACAGGCCATTCACGATTTGAATCCGGGAAAAAGCCTGCAGGGTACACGTATTGCCATAGGGGTCGGCAGTCGGGGATTGCGGGATCTGGCAGTTTTAGTTGAAGCAACGGTACAAAGCCTGCGCGCCTTAGGCGCAGAACCTTTCATCATTCCTGCCATGGGGAGTCATGGCGGGGCGACGGCAGAAGGTCAACGTAATGTACTCAACAATCTGGGCGTTTCCGAAGAGACAGTGAGAGCGCCGATCTTCGCTTCGATGGAAGTCGTCGAATTAGGATGCCTGGCCAATGGTATGCCAGTTTATGTGGATCGCTTGGCGTCAGAAGCTGACGGTGTGGTACTTATCAACCGAGTCAAACCGCATACTGATTTCGTGGGTGTTTTGGAAAGCGGCCTGGGCAAAATGGCAGTGTTGGGCCTGGGCAAAGAACGCGGCGCAGCCACACTGCACAGCTATGGCGTTGAAGGGCTGCGCGATCTCATGCCACAGGCTGCCCACCTGGTAGTACAAAAAACGCCGGTTTTGTTTGGACTGGCCTCTGTGGAAAACGCTTATCATGAAATCGCCAGCGTGACCGCCGTTCCCCCGAAGGGGATCGCCGGTCCGCAGGAAGAAGAACTATTAAAACAGGCTTATGCCCTCATGCCGCATTTTCCTTTCCCCGAACTGGACGTGCTGATTGTGGATGAGATCGGAAAAAATATCAGCGGGGTCGGCATGGATACGAACGTGATTGGGCGAGTCAAAGTCCATGGCGTTCCCGATAATGCAACATGCGATATCCGCGCCATCGCTGTACTGGATCTCTCTGAAGAGACGCATGGCAATGCTTCCGGCATTGGACTGGCAGATGTGACCACCCAGCATCTGGTGGATCAGATTGATTTCGAGGCGCTGTATATTAACTGCGTAACCGCCGGCATTTGTGGCATCCAGCGCTCTTTCATTCCCATGGTGGCACCCAATGATCGGGCAGCCATCTTCACCGCCCTGCGTGTTTGTGGACAGTCCGACTCGCGCCGGGCGCGTATCGCCCACATCCGCAACACATTGTGCCTGGACGAAATGGCAATTTCTGAGAGCCTGGTTGAACAGGTAGCAGGGAACCCTGACATAACCTTGATCGGCCAACCATTTTCCTTGCCTTTTGACTCCCGAGGGCAATTAGAGCGGTTCTCGCATGAGTGATCTGGCACACTCGCCAGTCCTGTGGATCGCGTCCGTTTTTCAGATCAGGTGGCTCAAAACTTCGGCATTATCTCGCCTCTTAAAATGAAAGTCCTGTTAATATTTCCTTGAGAGTTATTAAAAAAAGATGGCATGCAAACATCCGATCTGATAAGTACACAAATGATATTATCAATAATGAGCTCTACATTCATATCTACGAGCAGATGCGCAAATTTCGTTTTGAGAAATAAAAGCAACCTGACCGATGCTGACATACTAGAACTTCATCCCCTGATTGGTGGGGGAACTTTATAAAAGGAGTTTCCTATGCCCGAACGTGATATTACCGTACCAATTTTTCCTCGAATAAGCCTGGTTGACGATCCGGCTTATGGAAAGGTAGATATTGAACAATGGCTTCACATGTACGAACAGATGCTCAAAATCCATCACTTCGAAGAAGCGGTTAATGACCTCTATAAAACCGCCCGCATGCCCGGATTGGCTCATCTGTACAGCGGTGAAGAGGCCGTAGCGGTGGGAGTATGCGAGGCGTTAAACCTAGATGATACGATCACCAGCACACATCGAGGGCACGGTCACTGCCTGGCCAAAGGCGCTCAGGTGGATCGTATGTTTGCCGAACTTCTAGGTAAGGCTGCCGGTTACTGCAAAGGCAAAGGCGGTTAAATGCACATCGCCGATCCGGAGACCGGTAATCTGGGAGCGAATGCCATAGTTGGCGGCGGCGGCGGGATTGCCACCGGAGCGGCTTTATCAGCGAAAATGCGTGGAACCAGTCAGGTCTCGGTGTGCTTCTTTGGCGATGGCGCTATGGGTCAGGGGTTGCTGTATGAGGTCATGAATATGGCCGCCTTGTGGAAACTGCCGGTCATCTATGTGTGTGAAAACAATCATTATTCTGAATACACCGTTTCCAGTGAAGTGAACGCTGGAAAGTTGAAGGCTCGCCCTCAGGCATTTGGCATCCCGGTCAAAGAAGTGGATGGACAGGATGTGCGCCAGGTATACACCACGGCCATGCGCCTGGTGGCCGCCGCCCGGCGCGGTGAGGGTCCTGCGTTTATGATCTGCGACACCTACCGCTATTATGGTCACCATGTCGGCGACGTCAACCGAATCTATTATCGCCCAAAAGAAGAAGAACAAGCCTGGCACACACAACATGACCCCATTCGCCTGATGGGCGACTGGCTGTGTTCAGCCCGTTCAATCCAGGCAAGTTTATTGGATGAAATCGAACAAAAAGTAATCTCAGAAATCACTGCCGGCGTTGAATTTGCCGAAAAAGCTCCATTCCCCCAACCTTATGAGGTGGATCAAGATGTCTACGCTTGAAGCTCCTACCATTGCAACCAACGTGCGTGAAATCACATTCAGCCAGGCCATCCGTGAAGCTCTGGCAGAAGAAATGCGCCGAGATCCCACTGTGTTCATTATAGGCGAAGATGTGGCAGAGGCCGGTACGCCCTTTAAAGTGCTGCTGGGACTGGTGGATGAGTTCGGAACCCAGCGAGTGATAGATTCGCCCATTTCCGAACCGGGTTTCTGTGGCATGGGCGTGGGCGCAGCCATGACGGGTATGCGCCCGGTGGTGGATATTATGTTTGGCGATTTCTTGGGACTGGTAATGGATCAGATCGCCAACCAGGCAGCCAAAATCCATTACATGTCGGGAGGAAAGCTCAAAGTCCCGATCGTATTCCGCACCAGCCTGGGTGCCACCCGTCGCGCCGGCGCTCAGCACAGCCAAAGCCTGCAAGCCTGGCCTAGCCATATCCCTGGACTCAAGGTGGTTTTACCCTCCACGCCCTATGACGCCAAGGGCCTGATGAAAACCGCCATTCGAGACAACAATCCGGTGGTGTTTATCGAAGACAAGATGCTGCAACAGACCAAGGGTCCGGTTCCGGAAGAAGAATACACCCTGCCATTTGGCGTGGCGGATATTAAACGCAGCGGAGAAGATATTACCTTGGTCGCCACAAGCAGCATGGTGCAGGTGGCTCTGGGAGCAGCGGACCGACTGGCCTCCCTGGACATCCACGCAGAAGTGATTGACCCGCGCACTACTGTCCCATTGGATACAGAAACGCTAATCCGCTCGGCCCAAAAGACCGGGCGAGCTATTGTTCTGGATGAAGGTTACCAACGCTACGGGGTCACGGCTGAACTGGCCGCAGTGATCGCGGAAGGCGCTTTTTATTATTTGGATGCTCCTGTAAAACGGATGGGGGCGATGGATGTGCCTGTACCCTTCTCCCCTGTGCTGGAAGATCTCACTGTACCCACCATTGAAAGCCTCACCGAGATGGCTAAAACCCTGTGCGGACGGGCGTAAAGCTGAGGAGATATTTATGGCTGCTGTAAAAGTGATCATGCCTGTGTTGGGCATGAACCAGGAAACCGGGCTGGTGTTGAAATGGTTGGTGAAGGAAGGCGAGGCGGTCAAGAAAGGCCAGATCTTGATGGAAATCGAGACGGATAAGGCTGTGGCCGAAATCGACGCCCCGGCAGATGGCGTGTTGACGCAGATCCTGGCACAGGAAGGTGTGAGCGTCCCGGTTGGTCAGGCGGCTGCACTGATTACCCCGCCTGGAGAACGGGCAGCACCGAAAAGCCCCACGCCCGCGGCCATAGCGGTCGTCCCGCTTGGAGAAAAGACTGCACCGAAAAGCGCGTCGCCCCTGCCCATTTCGGCCAGCCCGGTGGCTGAACGCATGGCAGCCGAACACCAGATTGATTTAAGCCAGGTGCGAGCAACAGGTGGGCGTATTGAGAAAGCCGATATCCTGGCCTATCTACAAGCTCATTCTGCTGTACCTGCCAAAGTTGGCGATCAACCCGACCGCACCTTGGCCTCTCCCAAAGCCCGCCGCCTGGCAGCAGAACGCGGGCTGGACCTGCGTACGATTCATGGCAACGGGCCGCAGGGAGCCGTACTGGCACCGGATGTAGAGACATTCCGCCCGCCTTCGCCGTTGAATGCTGCAGCGCTATCGGCGAGAGATTCTGCAAAAGATGAACTGACTTTGAGCAGTGCCGGGCGCATCATGGCTGAGCGCACCTCGGCCACCTGGCAAACCACCCCGCATTTCTACCTACTGCGTGAAGTGGATGCCGGACAACTCCTGGCATTGAGAGAAAGCGCCCAAAAAGATTCAACAGTTAAAATCACCCTCACCGATCTTTTGATTAAGCTGTGCGCGGCCAGCCTGGTCAAGCGCCCGGCATTAAATGTGCAATTTCAGGGTGGCAAGCTGCTGCGCCTGCCTGCAGTGCATGTAGGTTTCGCTGCGGCGATGGAAGATGGCCTGGTGGTTCCGGTTGTACGTCACGCTGACCAAAAGGGATTAAGTGAAATCGCCCAGGCACGGATATCCCTGATTGAGCGTGCACAAGCTGGAAGGCTGCACCTGGAAGACATTGCGGATGGCAGCTTCACGATAAGCAACCTGGGCATGTATGGGGTGGATTCGTTTAACGCCATAATAAACGGCTCCCAGGCCGCCATCCTGGCAGTGGGACGCGTAGCGGAACGAGTCGTCGCTCGCGCCGGGCAGCCTGTCGTGCGCCCAACGATCATCCTGAGTCTTTCTTGCGACCACCGCGCCGTGGATGGGGCGCATGCGGCCGAGTTTCTGGATACACTGGCGGGCTTGATTGAGGATCCGCTTCGACTGGTTGCATGAGAAAAGGGCCGCCCGATTTTGGGCAGCCCTTTTCTCTTAAATTCCCACCAACCAAAGAAAAGGATTTTCTATATAACGTTTGATCCGTTGTAAAAAGCGCGCCGCGCCAGCGCCATCGTTCAGGCGATGATCGAAGGTCAGGCTGAGGGTGGCACATTGACGCAAAGCCACTTCTCCCTTTTCAAAGTCCACCACCACCTGCTTGGCAAGGATGCGCCCCACGCCCAGAATGGCGCACTGGGGTAAATCAATGATCGGGGTGAAGGCATCGATCTCGAACATGCCCAGGTTGGTTATAGTGAAAGTCGCGCCTTGTAGATCGTCATAACCAATCTGGCCGCCGCGGGCCTTTTCAATCAATCCGGACGATTCGCGTGCCACCTGGCGCAGCGATTTGGCTTGCACATCACGTAAGATGGGCGTCAGCAAACCTCGCTCAGTATCTACCGCCAGGGCGATGTGCGCTGAGGAAAACTGCACAATTTCATCTCCCTCCAGGCGAGCATTGAGAGTCGGGAAGTCCATCAAGGCCTGAGCACAGATTTTCGCCAGAATGTCATTATATGAAGGTAATGGCAGTCCTTGCCCGGCATCCTGCTTTTTTAATGTCTCACGCAGTCGAACCGTTTCGGTGGCATCCACCTCGGTGGTCAAGGTAACAGGCGCAACAGTGTGGGCGCTTTGAGACATATGTTCAGCGGTTTTGCGACGAACGGTGCTCATCGCTGAGCGATACTCAACACCGGGAGCAACAGGCGCTGTCCTAGGAATGGAAACAGGCCGGGCATTAGATTGCGGCGAAGCAAGGAAGGTAGCTGACGAAGCGGGTTTCAGTTGTGCTGTGGCTTCCTGAACATCCTTCGCCATAATACGGCCTCTCAATCCACTACCAGCCAACCTGCGCCAATCTACACCCAGGTCTTCCGCCAGGCGTTTTGCATATGGACTGATATGAACCCGTGCTGAAGCATCATTCCCGGATGCGTGAGTGGCTACCGGTGCTTCAGAAACAGCAACCGGAGCCGGTTCCTCGTGTACAGAGGCTGCAATAACCAGCGATTCGACGCCAGGAAAACAAAAACCATCCATTTCTTCTTTGGGGACTAAAAACCCTAAAAGCGTTCCCACTGCGACTTTATCACCCTGCGGGGGGCAGTTGGGCAGGATACGCAGAAAGCCGCTATCCAGAGCCTCCATTTCTTGCAAGGCTTTATCCCCTTCCACATTGAAGAGCATTTCACCAGCGTCGACCCAATCCCCATCCGCTTTCAGCCAACCGGCGAACGCACCTTCCTCCATATCCCAACCCAAGCGGGGCAGTCTAATATCGTAAGCCATGAGGGCCTCCTTATTCTGCCAGAAGCATCTGGGCCGCCCGGACTATCGCCTGCGCATTGGGGACTGCAACAGCCTCCAGCGGCGGACTGTAAGGCGCCGGGGCAAACGGGCCGTTCAAGCGACGCACAGGAGCATCCAATTCGTAGAAACCCTGTTCCATCACCCTGGCGGCGATCTCAGCTCCAGCTCCACAGGGTGAAAAATCCTCATCCACAATCAACAAGCGATGTGTTTTGGAAAGCGATTCCAGGATGGTCTCCAGGTCCAGGGGGGCCAGGGTGCGTGGGTCAATTACTTCTACCGATATGCCTTGCTTTTCCAACGCTTCGGCCGCGTTGAGGGCTTCCACCACCATGTAAGAAATCCCCACAATGGTCAGGTCTTTTCCGGGGCGCACGACATTGGCCTTGCCAAAGGGGATGGAAAGTTCACCCTCCGGTACATTGCCTTTGATCTTCATCACCTTTTTGTGTTCCAGGAAGATGACCGGATCGTTACAGCGCAGAGCGGTTTTTAGCAAGCCTTTGGCGTCAGCAGGAAAGACTGGGGCGACCACGTGCAAGCCGGGCAAATGCATGAAGAAAGAATATAGGCTGGATGAGTGGTGAGGTCCGGTGGCGGCAATGCCTACCCCGCCGCGCAGCACCAGTGGGACTTTCACTTGGCCGTTGCTCATCCAACTCAAGCGCGAGGCCTGGTTGATGATGTCGCCCAGAGCATCCAGCTCGAAATCCAGGAACATAAAATCCACCACGGGACGTGCGCCCAGGACCGCCGCGCCGATGCACAACCCAGTAAAACCGCGCTCACTGATGGGAGTATCACGTAAGCGCCACTCACCAAAGCGTTCATACAGCCCAACGGTGGTATTGAAATTTCCGCCGCGCGCGCCAATGCCTTCGCCAACCACGAAGATCAACGGGTCGCGCTCCATTTCTTCGGTCAAGCCTTCACGGGCTGCGTCGGTAAACGTCATCTCACGCATGCTGCGCCTCCGAAAAAACATAATCTGTCAAAGTCTTAGGATCCGGCCAGGGGCTTTTGCGGGCAAAATCAGCTGCCTGCTCTGCTGTTTGCAGGGCAGATTGCTCCAACGCGACAAATTCCTGCGAATCGAAGGTGCCCATCGCCAACAAGCGTTCCTTGAAGGAATTAATTGGATCACGCTTTTTCCACTTTTCGATCTCTTCTGCGGTACGATAACCGGTTTCGCGCATGCCTTCTGCATGGGCTCGATAGCGGTAGGTTAAACACTCGATGAGGGTCGGCCCCTCGCCGCGACGAGCGCGGGCGATGGCTTCGCCAGCTGCCTTATGAACAGCCAAAACATCCTGACCATCTATTTGCACACCTGGCAGTCCCAGACCGGAAGCCCGTTCTGCCACACTGGGGCTTTTCGTAATCGTGCGCAAAGGCACTTCTGTGGCGTACAAATTATTTTCGCAAACATACACAACCGGTAACGACCAGGCCGATGCCATGTTGATGCCTTCGTGGAAGGCACCATTGTTGCTGGCACCGTCGCCAAAGAAGGCCACTCCCACATATTCCGAGCCCTGGAGTTTGGCTTTATAGCCCGCCCCGGTGGCAAGAAGAATACTAGGGCCGACAATGCCCGACGTGCCGTAAAAACCGACAGACGGCTCGAACAAATGCATGCTGCCACCACGTCCGCCGCAACAGCCCAGCGCTTTGCCCATCACTTCGGCGATCATTCGCTCCGGTTTCATTCCTTTCGCCAAAGCATGCCCGTGGCCACGATGGGTGCTGAAGACGGCATCTTCGACTTTTAAATGGGCACATACCCCGGTAGCAACGGCTTCTTCACCGATGTACATATGCATACCGCCCGGAATATCGCCGCGGGCGTAGCTTTTGACTAACTGTTCTTCACAGTTACGGATAAGCAACATCGTGCTCAGCAAATTGAGCAATTGCTCTTTGGTCAATGTGACTTCATGATCTTTTTTCCGGTTCATATTAACTGCTCCTCATTTATTATAAGTGAACCGCTTCGATAGTCGATAGCCCCCAATCCAAACTCATACACGCAGATGGTCAATGCGGGTATGAGTTTGAGCACCAATCAAATCGCGTTGGGCTTGAAAAAAGTCAGAAAGCAAGCGCTCGACTCGCGCCAAGATCTAATCGGCCTGATGATTGCCCATACCCGTAATGTCTAGGATGCCAATTTCGTTCATTTCCTTTATTCGAATATAACAGAATGTGGTAAAATTATATCATAGTTAACTGATAACTGTTGACAATGCAGGAGATAAACCGTGGAAGAACCTTCAAAAGTTATCCCAAAAGAATTTTTTAACAAATTTGTTCAAATCGGCGTAGTCGTGGATGACCTGGAAAAAGCCACGAGGAATCTCATGGAGATTTTTGGGGTTGGCCCATTCCGGGTGATTGATTGGCCTCCGGAGGGGCGCCCGGATATGCTTAAGTTCTACCATGGCCAACCGGGTGAATTCACAGCCCGCATGGCTTTCACCGAATTAGGCTCAGTCGAATTAGAGTTGATCCAGCCTCTGGAAGGCGAAAGTATATGGAAGGATTTTCTGCTCGAACACGGCGGCGGCATCCACCATATTCGCTTTAATGTGGATGAGATAGAGCCAGTGCAGGCGTATTTGCATGAAAAAGGTATTGACCCGGCCCAACACGGCTCGGGCATTCGTCCTGGTACACTGTGGATGAATTTTGCATCCGAAGATCTGGTGGGTTTCGTAATCGAAGTGATGAAAATCGCCCCCGGCACGGATGGACGCACGCCCCAAATAGTGAATGGGAAAGCTGTTGAATAGGCTTGATTTCCCTTACCCGAGATATCCAACACGCGCATTACTCGGAGGCAAAGCGCAAAACAACCTGTAAACAAAGCTAGATCAAAGAGATTGGAATGAAGGATTACCATATCGCCCTGCTTCCAGGTGATGGCATAGGCCATGAGGTGTGTCCAGAAGGTGTCAAGGTAATTCAGGCCGCGGCCGAGTTGCTGGGAGACTTTCGAATAGATTTCGAAAACTTCCCCTGGGGGTGTGAGTATTACCTCCAGCATGCTGAGATGATGCCCAGCGAAGCGCTCAAGATCCTGGAGTCTTTCGATGCCATCTATTTTGGAGCTGTGGGCTTCCCAACCGTCCCCGATCACATTTCCCTGCATGGCCTGCTGCTTCCCATCCGGCAGGGGTTTGAGCAGTATGCCAACGTCCGCCCCAGCCTGCTAATGCCCGGGGTACCGACTCCATTAAAGGATAAGCAACCCGGAGAAATCGATTTCATTGTGGTGCGCGAGAATACGGAAGGGGAATATTCCGGTGCGGGTGGACGTGTCCATGCCGGCCTGCCATTGGAACTGGCGGTTGAGACATCCATCTTTACCCGAGAAGGGATAGAGCGGGTGGTACGTTTTGCCTGCCAGCTAGCCATGAACCGCCCACGTAAAAAATTGGCCAACGTTACCAAATCCAATGCACAGCGTCACTCTATGGTTTTATGGGACGAGGTGTTCGAACGCGTCGCCGCCGAATATCCAGAAGTGCAGACCGAGCGCGTCCTGGTGGATGCGATGACCGCCCGGTTTGTGCTTAAGCCCGAAAGCCTGGATATTATCGTGGCATCCAACCTGTTTGCCGATATCCTGACCGATCTGGGCAGTGCAATCTGCGGCAGCATGGGAATTGCCCCGAGCGCAAACCTGAACCCGGAGCGCCGTTATCCATCCATGTTCGAGCCGGTACATGGCTCGGCTCCGGATATTGCCGGTCAAGGTATCGCCAACCCGATCGCAGCCATCTGGAGCGCGGCAATGATGCTGGATTTTCTGGGGGAAAAGCAGTCGGCTGAACTGATCATGACGGCCATAAAGACCGTCACTGGCGAAGGCAAAGTGCTTACTCGTGATCTAGGAGGGCGCGCACGGACCAGTGAGGTCGGGGATGAAATCGTTTCCCAGATAAAGAAGCAGCTTATATGAAGATCATCCGGTTCGAGACTTTCCTGGCAAATGCCGGGTTGAGGAATTACCTGTTCATCCGCTTGACTACGGATACCGGTCTGAGCGGAGTCGGTGAAGCCACACTGGAATGGCAGGAAAAAACGGTGCAGACCCTGTGCCACGAGTGGGTGGAAGAGCGCGTGCTCGGTCGTGATCCATTTGATATTGAGGCGATCATCGGTGGCATGATCCGTGACCAGTACCAGGGCGGGGCGACGGTGATGACCGCTATCAGCGGGGTTGAAATTGCTCTATGGGATATCGTGGGCAAAACTTGCGGCCAGCCGGTCTACCGGCTGCTAGGTGGGCAAGCTCACCACCGGCTGCCAGCATATGCCAATGGCTGGTATGGCGGAGCACAGACGCCGCCAGAATATGCCGAGCGCGCTCGCGATGTCTGCCAGCGGGGATACCGGGCATTGAAGTTTGACCCGTTTGGTATTGCCTGGAAAGAACTGAGCACGGATGAAACTGAAGCTGCTGTTGAACGGGTAGCCGCCGTGCGAGAGGCGGTTGGACCGGGTGTGGCGATGATGATCGAGTTCCACGGCCGGCTCTCGGCTGGATGCGCTGTTCAAACCATCCGGAAGCTGGAGCGTTTCCAACCTGCTTGGTGCGAAGAGCCGGTTGCACCCGAGAGCCTGGATTTGCTGGATTGGGTCAAACGACAAGTCAACGTGCCCATCGCGGCTGGAGAGCGGCTGTATACCCTGGCCGATTTTAACCGGCTGTGCAGCCTGCGAGCAGCGGATGTCGTGCAGATGGACATTGCTCATTGCGGCGGGCTATCGAGCGCTAAGAAGATTGCTGCAATGGCTGCGGTAAACGATTTACGAATCTCACCTCATTGTTCTATTGGACCTGTGGCGTTAGCAGCGTGCCTCCACTTTGACTACTGTACACCCAACTTTATGATCCAGGAAGCCTTTGCCGAATTTGACGTACCCTGGCGGAACAGTCTAGTTTGTGGCTGGAACCCGATCCAGAACGGTGAGTTCGTCCTTTCCGACCAGCCAGGACTGGGCATCGAAATCGATGAGCAGGCGATTGCGGATCATCCCTATGTTAAAAACGCATTCCCCAGCCTGTGGGATGGGGAATGGCTGGCAAACTTCACCCAGGATAATCCAGATAACTGAACTGATCCTCGAGCGCAACCTGCAAGAGCAATTTATCGATTAATAGACACCATATTCCAAGCCGGCATCGGCCAGGGCGTGGATATTGGCATAGGGTGTACCATCGAAGATGAAGTCAGTGGTCGAAAGGATCCAATTACCCCGCGGTTTGACCGTCTCCAACACCTGGCGCACCTTTTCACGCACCTGTTGGGGGGTAGCGGTCACCAAGAAATTCACCTGGTCAATGTTGCCTCGTAAAGTCAGGGTGGGACGTAGCGTTGCCAAAGCTTCTTCAAGCACTACGTCCGCATAGGGTGGGGGAGTTAAATAGCCCCAGCAATCGATCTCAAGATCGTTATAGAAGCGCATAATTTTGGCGGCATCGCCGCAATTATGGTAGATCACGGGAACGCCCAGCTCTCGAATGGCGTGCACCAGGCGGTTCTCATTCTCCAGAATATATTTCTGGAAGATCCTCGGCCCTACCTGGCCGGTCCAGTGACCAGCCACTTCGACCACATCTGCCCCGGCCTCCACCATTTTCTTCGCGCGCTGAACCAGACGAGGCAGGAAATAATCCACCATTTCCTGAAAGAAGACCGGATCGGTGAGCGGGTCGGTCAGGATTTGATCCAGCTTGCGAAACATGCCAAGGATATTGAATGAACCGTGGGTATTGGCATCCACCAGGCCCTTGTCGCCGGTTGCCTGGCGGGCCCGGCGGATGAGCTGGCAGTCCATCCGGTCGGCAGCTGGAGCGTAACGACGCATGATCTCAAAATCTTTTCTTTCCTTGATCAGGTATTCCATCGTGCCCGAGACGATCAGATATTCCGAGGTACGCTCATGCTTCTCGATATGACGAAGATCTCCCTCCGGGGTACGGATATCCACGGTGCGCAATAGTTCATCCTCGCCGTGTTTTTCATCGGTGATCTTTACATCCCAGCTTTCGTCGCTGCACATGATCGTCTGGTCCATCATTGTGTTGGCGACCCATACATCCCACACACTGCCCAGCGTATGTAAAACATCGAAACCGAAGTAATCACAAAATTCGACAAATTTCTCGATTGGATCAAAGTCGGGTGGGTTGAAGAAAGTCTCGATCTGTGGGCGGTACTTGAACATCTCATAGACCGAGTTGTAATACAGGAATGGTGCCACCGGAACACGGTCGGTAGGCTGGCCGCGCAGTGCTTTAATCAAACGTTCACGCCCATTCATAATGCCTCCAATTCCCCATTTTCTCGAACATGAGTGAACTGGCAACCTTCCGCCAGCGTGATATTCAAATGCCAATCCAGCACTGAGTGAGCCTGGATGGTCGAGTTCTCTTTTCGGTAGCGGGCCGTGTCTGGCCGATCGAAAGTCGCGCTACAGGGCTCGAGGAAGATATTATAAAGATCCTGCCAGCCTCCTTCATTTGGTAACACCCCAAGATACGGAATCCGGGAAACCGGAAAAGAGAGCGCCAGCGAGAAATTACTATTCGGGTATTTCAACGCGCACCATCCCTCCGGCAGCCGGCCTTTGAGATAATACTTGTACGCTTGCCGGGCAGACTTGGGCCTCAGAAAGCGAAGATCGTATGAATTCCCATCTTTCAACCGGGCGACGGGCCAATCAAATTCCTCGCCATACTGTCCAAACGGCGCATTCATCGAGAAGGTGTGCGCGATGGTTGAAACGTCAGACGGCAGAACCAGCTCAACACCTTCCTCCAGATTGATCATCATATGTGCAGCCCATAAGAAGTCAAAATCAAAGGCCGATAGATTGGTCAGCCGGTAATCCAATCGCAGGATGTTTTCAGCAGCAAAGGAAACCCACTTCTCCAAATGATAGGGAAAGCGCACGCCGTAAGTACCAAAATACAACCGCCCATCACGGTGGTCTTGTTCCCAGGCCAGGCTCCACACTTCGCCATGGTCAGCCATCTTGACCCCTTCCCAGGGGAAGCGATCGTAATAGCAGGTATCAATGGTGGGAAACATGTCGTCCAGACCGGAGCACTCTCCAGAAACATAATCGCCGTCGAAAGGCTGCATGCAGTATGTGGGATCGGGTCGCTGGACGAGCAGTTCGAAATTGCGAGGTTTATAGATCAGCGAGGCAAGCTTCGCTCCAACGCCCGGTAAGAACTGAGCCAGCATCTGATCAGTCTCGATTGTGACCGCCGGTTGGTCCTTGTAAGTTGTAGGAGAGATTTTTATGTGCATGGGCTAACCCTTTAGCAGCCTTTCGGCCTCGTACACTGCGCTGACCGCCGAATTGGCGTATCCCTGCGCACCGATCTGATCGGCATACTCCCGGCTGACCGGCGCGCCTCCGATCATGACCTTTACCTGCCCATCCAGCCCTGCATCTCGCAGAGCGTCAACGGTCATTTTCATTCCCTTTAATGTGGTGGTTAACAAGGCTGACATGGCGACAATCTGAGGTTGGTGAACGCGAACTGCTTCAACAAACTTTTCAGGTGACACATCCACGCCCAGGTCGATCACTTCAAACTGGGCGCCATCCAGCATGGTGCGCACCAGGTTCTTGCCGATATCGTGCATATCGCCCTTCACCGTCCCCAAGATCACTTTGCCTTTCGAGATGGCTTGCGCCCCACCGGCAGCTTTCAAAGCAGGTCGCAGGACATCCATTCCCGCCTGCATGGTCGCACCCGCCAGCACCAGCTCGGGCAAGAAATACTCACCCTGCTCATAAAGCTTTCCCACCATCTGCATACCCTCCGCCATGCCAAACTGGATAATGTCGAAGGGGAGCAGGCCGATTTGCAAGGCATTCCGGACGGCTTGCTGCAGACTGTTCGAATCAAAGGCAACCAGATGCTGACGCACCTCCTGGAGACAGGCTTGCTGCTCTCCAGTAAACTTCGGAGGGGGCGGTTCCGCTTCCGCAGCCGGTTTATCCACTACAAAGACAGGTCGAGCCGGTGTTTCTTCCGGCAGGGTTGGCTCGCCTGCCAGGCGCCGGGAGATACTGGATCGCACGCTGCAGGCGACTCGATTGGCTGTTTCCAATGGATCCCAGGAGACCGGCACATAGCCTCCCTGTCCATCCATACCGACATTGTCGAGCACGAAGGTCGCCAGCATCAGGCCGCGGAAATCGTCGATTTCAGCAAACAGTCGGTCGTAATACGCCTCGACATTAACCGGCGAGGCATCCTGGATCTGGATAGTGATCTTCCCGCCATGCCGCTTGACCAGCCGGGTGAAGGCGTCGAATTTGCCCAGGGGTGAATTATTGATCACGCGCAAGTGGGGGATGGCAGCGAAGGTCTCTAAATGCTGGCTGCCATTTCCACAATAGTGAATGCTGCCGCCGCCAAAAACGGTAAAGATGCGCTCGACCCGAGGGGCGACAAACTCCTGGTACAGATCAGCGCTGATCAGCACCAGGTCATCATCCGATTCCCAGACCCCGCAGCCTGGAGAGAATGCTCCTTGCAAGCCATTGCTCTGTTCCAATGGCTCGCCGATATGCGCTTTCTGCACTTTGACCCATTCGATAAAAGCCTCTGCAACCAGGTCAAAGAGATCGTGGACTGCCTGAGGCTCGCGGTACATCCACTGGTATAACTGGGCCTGCCCGCACATCTGGCCGACCGTATCCAGTGGACCCTGCATGTCGGTCAATCCGACCGGCAAATCGCCGTACTTCCTAGCATAATCGATAGCCTCTAAGACACGCGGCATCCAGCCATCTCGATTGGGATCGGGGAGCTTGAGGTGGGCGATATCCTGGGGCGTGTGGACACAAGGAGCAGCTACAGCCGGATCATCTGCCGGATCTTCAGGCACTCGAATACCCGCGCCAAAACCAGAAGCCAATACCCCGGTGCCAAACCAGGGCATGAAATAAGGCATGAGATCGTCGTTTACCAGGCGCAGGTGTTTTTCGAAACCGGCTGCCTGGTAAGCGAGCATGCTGGCCGGGCTGGTGTAATAATCGGACGGTTTATCCAAACTACCGAACGAAAAATAATATGGGACATTGATCAGGATCGGTACTTCGTCCGCCGAGACGACCGGCTGGCGATTAAAAGCTCCGCGAATCTTTGCGATTCTCGGAGCCAGGTCAAAACCACGCCAGGTAGTAAACTCTTGCATCCTATACCTCCTCTTCCTGAAACCAGGCGGGTGGAAAAAACCGATTTCCACCCGCCTGGTTTATTTGCCTCTTAGCGCGCCCCTTCGGGCGGTTTGTAGTCGATCGCCATCTTAGCAGTCAGACCACCATCGAAGTACAGGACATGTCCAGTCATAAACTCAGCCGCATCCGACATCAAATAAGCCGCCAGGTAGCCCACGTCTTCGGGCATTCCCACACGGCCCCAGGGTACCATGCTGTTGCCCAGCTCGCGAGTATAGTTGGGGTCGGATTTGAAATAGCTGGCTACCTCAATGCTGCCGGGGGCCAGCACATTGACACGAATATGCTGGCTGCACATCTCAACTGCCAATTCACGCCCAAAGGCATTGATAGCCCCCTTCGTGCCGGCGTAGACCGAATGGCCGAAGAAGCCGGCGGCGCCATGCACGGAGGACATATTTACGATGCTGCCACCAGCCCACGGTCGGTCGGGGTAGCGAGTGCGCAGCTCTTTGCCGCGCTCGACCATATAGGGTATTGCCTGCTGACAGGTGAAGAACTGGCCGCGAATATTAACTTCATAGATACGGTTGAACTCTTCTTCAGATACCTGCTCAAAAGGCTTGGTGAAGGTCAGTCCGGCGTTATTGAATAATCCATCCAGACCGCCTAGGAACTTGACCGCTTCATCGACCACCCGCCGGCAGTCAGAAACCACGCCAATATTGGCTTGAAGGGCAACCGCCTGGCGGCCCATGCCTTTGATTTGCTCTACCGCATCCATGGCACCCTGAACGCTACCACTGTAGCTGATAGCCACATCAGCGCCTTGGTGAGCCAGCTCCAACGCCACACCTTTGCCTATACCGGTGCCAGCGCCAACAACCAAGATGCATTTTCCTTCCAGGCTAAATGGTTTTTCCAACATGTTTTTATCTCACTTTTTGTAAATAAAACATTCCCCCTGGGTCATGAGCAGGGGAGTGGTCTCTGGTGCGTATTGTTTACAGGCCTCCAAAAAACCTGCAGGGTTACCGTAGTGCAGAGGGAACATCCAGAAATGGCATGGGATCGTTACCCGGGCATGTGAATCCGCGGCCAAGCGAGCGGCATCCACTTCATTAATATTCCCGTAAGCGCCGTTAATAGGAGGCAGAAGTACATCCACTTTCTTTTCGAACAGGTCCTGCCACTTGTCAGGGCGGTAGGCGCTGTCACCCACCTGCCAGACCGTAATGCCGCCGAAATCCATCCACAAGCCGAGCGCCTCGGGCGCCAAGTCACCGTGGTCTGCGTAGACGCCTGTCAACTGGCATCCGCCCAGATCCAACGTTTCTCCCAAATGAAGGGTGGTAAAACGATCTTCTGGAATACCCGCCTTTTGATACAACTCGCGGCAATCGGGGGCGCCGATAAAGTGAACGCGCGGGTTTTGAGCGATGCGCGGTATGGCGTCGCCGTCGAAGTGGTCCGCGTGTGAATGGGTGCTGATCAAGTAATCCGCCTCGACCTCTTCCGGCGATAACAGGCTGGGCATCAAACGCTTGAAACCCAACCCGTATTCGGGCAGAACACGCTGCACGTAATCGGTCAGGTAAGGGTCGACATAGATCACCTTGCCATTGGAAGTCTTGAAAACAAAGCCAGCCTGAGCTAGCCAGAAAATTGCCAGGCTGCCTGGTGCTACCTGAGTCGCACGGATGGTCTGGTCAAGTTTAATCATTTTTTGCTCTAGGGTTATTGAATTTGGGCACGGGCCTGGGTGGCTGCCTGCATGACGCGATATTCGTTCGCTGCCGCGCGATCGAACTGGTCGGCCACTTTGCCTTCCGCCAACACAACAAAACGGTCGCACATAGCCAGCAGCTCTGGCAATTCAGAGGAAATCATGACAATGGAAATCCCCTGTTTGGCCAGCTCCAACATCAGCTTGTAAATCTCGTTCTTGGCACCGATGTCGATGCCTTTGGTAGGCTCATCGAGGAGCAGGATTTTCGGCTCGGCCATCAGGACTTTAGCCAGGATGACTTTTTGCTGGTTTCCGCCGCTTAGATTGACCATCATTTGCTCGATAGAAGGAGTCTTAATATTGAATTTCTCAACTTGCTCACTGGCCAAAGATTTCTCTTTTTTATTGTTTAAGAAGATGGAATTTGTAAACAGCTCCAGGCTGTGTAAAGTCACATTAGGGCGAATTTCCAGGTTGGCGAGAAGACCATCTCTCTTTCGATCCTCGGTAACCAGACCGATCCCGACCTGCTTCGCGTCTGCGGGGCTGTGGATGTGAACTTGTTTGCCATCGATATAGACTGTGCCGCTGCATTTCATCCGACCGACCAGCGCGTTCACGACCTCGCTGCGGCCCGAACCGACCAGCCCAGCCAGACCGAGGATCTCGCCTTTGTGTAATGAAAAACTGACATTGTCTACAATGTTGCGGTTGGAAATCGTCGGATGAGGTATGGTCAGGTTCTCGACCCGCATCACCTCTTGCTCACCAACTTGTGAATCCCGGGTGGGGTAGAGGTTTTCGATCAGCCTACCAACCATGGCGGAAATAATATCTGATTCTCGATATGCATCGCGATCAAATTCTCCGGTCACCTCGCCGTCCCGCAGCACCGTGGTATGATCGGTTATTTTAAAGATCTCGGTCAGTTTGTGGGTGATGAATACACAGGTCAATCCCTTACTACGCAAATCTTCCAGGTGAAGAAATAAGTTATCAATCTCGTTTAGGGCCAGGGAAGATGTAGGTTCATCCAGAATCAAAATACTGGGGTTGCGGTATAAAGCCCGGGCAATCATCACCAATTGTTTTTCGGCGGCGGTCAGCCGAAAAACTAGTGTACTGGGATCCAGAGAAATATTGTTGTCGCTTAAGAACTTCCCTACCCTGTTCTTGATTCCACGCATGTTAACCAGCGTTTCGTCATGCTGTCGCCAGTGGCCGACGACGATATTCTCGGCTACAGTTAACTGATCGATAACGCTGATTTCCTGGGGAATAATGCCGATTCCCTGGTGCAAGGCCGCTGAGGCTGAGTTGAGTTGCAGAACCTGTCCATTCAAGACAAGCTCCCCTTCGTACGAGCCAAAGGGATAAGTTCCAGACAGGATCTTCATCAAAGTTGATTTACCGGCACCATTTTCCCCTACCAGCCCATGGATGATACCTTTGTGGATACTGAAAGTAACATCCTTGAGCGCAACAACGCCCGGAAAACGCTTGGTGATGTGGTGCATTTCCAGCAAATACTCTTCGCCCATAAAGCCTTCCTTGTTTGACCGAAGGTTATTTTTGAATAACCCTGTGGTGTGTGCGGTGCTACGCACTGCACACACCACGGAAAACTCTTGTAACGCAACGATTGAAAATTTTCCAGATGGTGAGAGCGAGCGGTAACGATTTCGCTCCCACCATCTCTACCTGAACAACCAAGGGCTTACTTATTCATGGATGCTTCAGCCCGATCATTGAATCCGTAGTAGGCATCAAGATCGGCAGCAGTGATGATGGGGGCAGGCAGCAGATTGCGATACTCGATCTTTTCGCCCTTCAGCGCCTTGACCAGAAGTTCCGCGCAGCCATAGAACTCTTCGTAGAGTG
>JBGPQJ010000013.1:0-35296 GCA_041488995.1 Anaerolineae bacterium | reverse complement strand
TGTGAACCTGACGGTGGAGTTGATCGTGCCGGTGGCGTTGGAGCAGGGTTCGAAGTTTGCCATTCGCGAAGGCGGTCTGACCGTTGGCGCGGGTGTCATCACCAAGATCATTGAGTAGGATTGGCAGGTAACGAGCAATGGCATCCAAAAAGAAAGACGCACGACCTGTGATTACGCTGGCTTGCAACGATTGCAAGGAGCGCAATTACACCACCGAGAAGAGTCGGCGTAACGACCCGAACCGCCTTGAATTCAACAAGTTTTGCCCGCGGTGTCGGAAGCATACGGTACATCGCGAGACGAAATAGGTTCGCCATAGGGGCGGATCGAGAATCCGCCCCTGTTTTCACTTAGGCCAGTAGCTCAATCTGGTAGAGCTCTCGTCTCCAAAACGAGTGGTTGTGGGTTCAAGTCCTGCCTGGCCTGCCAGCTGTGACAACGCCGTCCTCGAGGCGGCGTTTTAGCCGTAAAGAAAGTTGAGGATATCGACTTGGCTGACAAGAAAGAAACCAACGCCCCGCTTCAAAAGAAAGAATCGAAGCCGGTGGAAAAAAGAGAGCGTAAAGAACCGAACGTTGTTCAGCGGTACTACCGCGAAACGGTCGGTGAATTGCGTAAAGTAAACTGGCCTACCCGTCAGGAAGCCATCAACATGACCATCCTGGTGGTCATCGTGTTGATAGTTATGACAATTTTCCTCGGCTCGGTGGATGCGCTCGCGTCCCTATTTGTCAGTTGGATTATCGGTCTGTAGTGGTTATTCGCCCCGAGAAAGAGGCAGTCCATGTACGTTCAGGAACCGGATAAAATAGAAGACGAACAGCCTGTTGAAGAGGAACGCCACGCGGAAGAACCGTCGGCGCCGGAACCGCTTAAACAGGCTGTGGATGAGGTGATATCCGGGGCTGAAGCAGGCACGCACGAGGTTGGGGAAGGTCAAACCGCCTGGTATGTTGTGCACTGCTATTCGGGTTACGAAAACAAGGTTCGACACAACCTGGAACAGCGTATCGAAACCATGGGCATGAAGGACAAGATCTTTGATGTGGTCATTCCGACCCAGGAAGAGATCGAAGTCCGGGACGGGAAACGGCGCACGGTTGAGCGCCATATCTTCCCGGGTTATGTGCTGGTAAACTTGATACTCTCCGAAGAATCTTGGTATGTGGTGCGCAATACCCCCGGTGTCACTGGTTTTGTTGGGATGGGCACCAACCCGACGCCCCTCCGCCCGGAAGAGGTCAATCAGATCATTAAGCGCATGGAAGCAGAGGCGCCCCGGGTCAAGGTATCCTTCAAAGTCGGTGAGCGCGTCCGGATCATCGATGGTCCGTTCAACGATTTCCGCGGCACGGTTGCAGAGATTGATATGGAACGCACCAAGGCGCGCGTGATGGTTAGTTTTTTTGGACGCGAGACACCGGTGGAACTGGATTTCCTGCAGGTAGAGAAAGCATAAATTTGACGGTAACAGGCCGGGCATTCGGTCTGATGCAGTGGGAGGGTGTCCCTAATCACCCGCTAAAACCACATCGTAAGGAGTGAAAATGGCAAAGAAACTCAAGGCAATTGTTCGTCTCCAGCTTGAAGCTGGCAAAGCCAACCCGGCTCCCCCGGTTGGTCCGGCGCTGGCAGGTCATGGAATCAACATCATGGCTTTCTGTAAGGAATATAACGCCCGTACGGCGAATCGTCCGGGAGAAGTGCTCCCAGCAGAGATCAGCGTTTATTCGGATGGTTCGTTTACCTTCATTTTGAAGACTCCGCCTGCCGCGGTTCTGATCCGCAAAGCCGCGGGGGTGGAGAAGGGTTCGGGTGTGCCGAATAAGGACAAGGTCGGCAATATCACCCGCGCGCAGGTCAAGGAAATTGCTGAGATAAAAATGAAGGACCTGAACGCCATTGATATTGAAGGCGCCATGAAGCAGGTCGAGGGCACTGCCCGCAGCATGGGCGTTACCATTGTTGACTAATCTATGGTGGGAGGGCTTTCAAGCCCGCTTGAACCACGGAGGAATAAATGACTAAACACGGAAAGAAGTATCTGGCTGCTTCAGCCAAAGTCGATATCAACAAGCTCTACACCCCGCGAGAAGCGATGGAGCTGGTGCGCGAAACGACCATCACCAAGTTCGATTCGACCATTGAAGTTCACATGCGCATGGGTCTCGACCCGCGACAGGCTGACCAGCTGGTACGCGACGTAGTCGTTCTACCCCACGGACTCGGAAAATCCGTCCGCGTGCTGGTGTTTGCCCAGGGTGATGGTGCCACCAACGCCCGCAGCGCAGGCGCTGACCTGGTGGCGGATGACGACGAGACGTTGAACAAGATCCAGGCTGGCTGGACAGATTTCGATGTGGCGATTGCCACACCGGACATGATGGGAAAAGTCGGCAAACTGGGACGTGTTCTCGGTCCGCGCGGGCTCATGCCCAATCCGAAAGCGGGCACCGTTGTCCCGCCGGATGATATGGCGCGGGCAGTTACCGAAGCCAAAGCCGGGCGTGTCGAGTTTCGCCTGGACAAGACCGCCAACATCCATGTCCAGATCGGAAAGGCATCCTTCCCGGCTGATCATCTCCATGACAATTTCTCCACGCTGATGGAAGCGATCAAGAAAGCGCGCCCGGCGGCTGCTAAGGGAAACTATATCAAGCATATTTCCATTGCGACGACGATGGGCCCTGGCATTAAGGTCGACCCGGCTGCTGCACAATCCATGGAGGTTAGCGAGTAATTCTGCTCGCATAAACCGTCTGACAGTTTACCTTCGCCAGAGACGGCGGGTGCCCTCATAAACTTCGGGCTTAATTTCCCGCTCAGGTGAAGACTTGGAAGTCACTTCCCGGCTGATTACCAGCCGATCCCGGATGCGGGATGAAAAGTCTTTGCCTGGAAATCTGTCAGGCAAAGACTTTTTAAGAAAGGAGGTGAATACATTGGCTATTTCGAAACAACATAAAGAGGAAGTTATCAATCAGTACACTGAATGGCTGGACAAGAGTCAGGCTGTGATCCTGGTGCAGTACACCGGCATCACGATGAAGGAATTCGATAATATTCGTGCCAAGGTGCGTGAAAATGGCGGCGAATTCCACGTCCTGAAGAACACACTGGCCAAGAAGGCTTTTGAATCACGGGAAATTTCCTTCCCCGAAGGGATCTTTGAGAAAAGCACGGCCGCCGTGTTTGCATTTGGTGATGTGGCTGGCACCGTAAAAGCACTCAGCGATGCGACCAGATCGATTGAGTTTGTCAAAGTCAAGGCCGGTCTCATGGATAAGCAATCCCTAAGTGCGGCTCAGGTGAAATCCCTTGCCAGCTTACCGCCGCTGCCCATTATCCGGGCGCAATTACTTGGCGTGCTCCAGGCTCCCGCGGCCAAGCTGGTCCGCACCCTGGCTGAACCTGCCCGTCAGGTTGCATCTGTCATCAAGGCGTATTCCGATAAGAATGCCGCCTCTGTCGCTGCGTAACCGTTCTTCTGTTGCGTAATCAAACCAAAACCATATTCGATATTTTCTAAGCAAGAAGGAGTTTCTATACAATGGCTGCTAAAGTTGAAAAACTAGTTGAAGAACTGAGCAAGCTTTCCGTTCTGGAAGCCGCTGAGTTGGTAAAGGCTCTCGAAGAGACCTGGGGCGTTTCCGCCGCTGCTCCCGTCGCGGTTGCTGCTGTCGGCGGTACTGCTCCGGTTGCCGCCGCTGAGCCTGTTGAAGAGAAGACCGAGTTTGATGTGGTCATCAAGGAAACTGGTCCGAAGAAGATCGAGGTCATCAAAGTCATCCGCCAGCTCACCAGCCTGGGCCTGGGTGAAGCCAAGGCTCTGGCTGAAACCGCCGGCGGTAAGGTGCTCTCTGCGGTGGGCAAGGAAGCCGCGATGGATGCCAAGAAAAAGCTTGAAGATGCTGGCGCTGTCGTGGAAGTTGCCTAGTTCTTTGTAGTAATATCAATCAAAAAGAGACGGCCAGCCGTCTCTTTTGTTTATCTAAAAGTGATTTAAAACAACCCTAGCAGCTTATATGGCTCGAACCTGTCGTACCACCATCACCACTTTGCCGCGAATTTCAACCCTTTCATTCCTCTTTCTATGGATGGGTTTATAGTTCGGGTTGGCAGGTTGGAATCGGTAGCCGTCCTTTTCTTTATAGAAGTATTTAAGGGTGGTTTCGTTCTCATCCGGCAGCCAGATAGCGACCATCTCGCCATTCTGAGCCTCCACAGCGGGGCGAAGGATGACATAATCGCCGTCGTTGACCATCGCATCGATCATGGAATCCCCCTTGACTTCCAGGGCGAAGAGATTGCTTGTGTCTCGGGAAGGAAGCATGCTGCGGGCGATTTCCACACTCGTCTCTGCATCGACATAATTGAAATCCGACGCTGGGACGGGAATCGGCTTACCGGCAACAATCCGACCCATGACGGGGATGCGGAGCAAGTCTTCGACGGCGTTATGCAGAGCGGCAGCAGTCCCTCTTGCAGTGGAGGTCACACCCTGGACAGCTTCGGTGAGTTTATCTGTCAGGCGGACGCCCCGCGAGATGCGCCGGTCGCGCTCGATGTAACCCATTTTTTCCAACTGGTCGAGATAATAATTCACCACCGAGGTTGATGAGATCCCGGTTTTCTCGCCAATCTCTCGGATGGAGGGGGGGTAGCCATATTTATTCTGGTGTCCATCAAGAAATTCCAGAATTTTTCTGTGTCGTTCACTTAGCCCTTTGCTTTTACGAACCATCATAGTCAGCCTCCTGAACTCTGGCAAGGGGAAATCATTACTCGCTCATTTGTGCTATTTATGAATATATAATACACGAACAACTGTTCGATGTCAAGCCCTTTTTTAGAACATCATCACAACGAAATCCCTCTCCGGGCGGAAGAGGGATTTGATCAAGCTGAGACGAAGTTTTGTTGAGGGCGGTAGGAGACGTGGGTTAGATCCAGGTGCGGCGACGCATCCAGGTGAACATCACGGTGGGTGTTCCGGCAATAATTAACACCATTGCAATAAATGTGGCGTACCCTGTCCACTTGCCAAGACCGGCGGCAACCGGACCGAAGAAATTCATTCCGAAAAATCCGGTAATAAAGGTAATTGGCATGAAAAGGGTGGTAATGATGGTGAGGGTTTTCATTACTTCGTTCATGCGGTTGTTGATGACGGACAGGTAAGCATCCATGGTGCCGCTGAGCAGATCTCTCATAGATTCGGTCAGGTCGTGCAGGCGGACCAGGTGGTCGTAGATATCGCGGAAAAAGACCCGGTCTTTGCTGTCCACCACTTCGAAGTCGTCGCGTGCCAGGCGGTTGAGCACTTCGCGCTGGGGAGTGATAACACGCCGTATGGCGACCAGGGCACGTTTGAGGGCAAACATGCGCTCCAGAATTTCCGGTTTTGCATTGGCAAAGACCTGGTCTTCGATCCAGTCGATTTCAGCATCAAGTGTTTCGATCAAAGGCCAGTAATCAGTGACAAGGTCGTCGATGATTTTGTAGAGCAGATGGTCTGGACCATGGGTGGTATAGCGCTTATCGGTGTTAATGCCATTCCAGGCTTTTTCTATAGCAGCGATGGGCGTGTCATGGTGGGTGACGACAAAATTGCGGCCGAGAAAGACATCCAGTTCATTTATTTTGATGTCCAGGCCGTCGTCGCGGTTAATTGAAATGGCATTCAAAACGATGTAGAGATAATCCCCCCAGTCATCCACTTTCGGAGTATGTGTCTCCTGAAGGGCATCGTCCACCGCCAGTGGGTGGAAACGAAAAACGCCAGCCAGGATAGCTTCCGCGGATGGATCTGGTTCGCTGAGGAAATCCACCCAGAAAAGAGCATTGGGGTTGTTCAGATAAACAGAATATTCTTTGACCGGGATATCGGTATGCAGGTCTTCGCCAGGGATGAAACATAAGGTGCGGATCATTTGGTCTCCTGAACTGGGGTGGATTACCCTAATTTACGCCAAAATGCATGCTGGATGGGTTACGAAAATTACGAGAAATTGAAACTGATATTAGAATTATTGAAAATTGAAGTTGAAAAAATTGATATTTACGCTTGACTATTATGAATATTGATGTATAATATTTTTAGAAAATTGTGTTGAAGGGTTGTTTTTCTGGGAGGCTGGTATGGAGAGTATATTCGGAATGGAAAATATAGGCAAGGATGCAACGCTTGTTCGGATAAACCAGGCTTATGAGAAGGAGATTCTGGCAGTTGCAAGGGTCTCCAACATGGTCCGGCAAACCGGCCAGATCCGTCCTGCCTGGTATGGGCCAATGCTGGCACGTCTTGGTGATGTGCTGGTCTCTTCAGGCATGCGCCTCAAGACCTATTATTCTATTCAGTATGCGTATCGAGCACGCTGACCTGGAGGAAGAATCATGAAAACGTCGTTAACCCGCTGCCCGGTCTGTGATGGCGAACTGGTCATCAGCCGCCTGAATTGTCCTTCCTGCGATACGGTCCTTGAAGGCCGTTTCACTGGTGGTCCGTTCTCCCACCTGTCCGGTGATCAAATCGATTTCATCGAAACATTTATCCGGTGTGAGGGAAAGATCACCCGCATGGAGACAGAGTTGAGTCTTTCCTACCCGACCATCCGCAACCGGCTGCACGAGGTCATCCGCGCTCTCGGTTATGAGCCGGGCAAGGACGAGCCGGTTGAAATGACCGAAGAGAAACGCCGTCAGGTGCTCGAAGACCTGGATGCCGGGCGCATCAAAGCGGAAGACGCCATGCGTATTCTGCAGGGAGACGAGCCATGAAACGGCAAACGACCCCTGTCAATCCCAGGGTAAAAGTTGCGCTCTCCTCAGTTCCAGGTGATTTGCAGGTCGTCGGTTGGGAACGCAACGAACTCATGGCAAAGACGGATGGCAGTCAGCTTGAGCAGACCAGCAACGGTGATGTGGTCGGTATCACCTGCGATGCTGACCTGATCCTGTATCTCCCGCGCGAAGCCAGCCTGAGCATTGATTCAATCGGGGGCGATGCGGATGTTCGCGCTCTGACAGGCGGGACCAAAATCTCCAATGTGGGGGGCGATCTGAACCTGCGAAATGTTGGCCCGATGGACATCAGCCATGTAGCCGGTGATCTGAGCCTGCGAGGCTGTTCGGGTGACTTCTTTACAAACCATATTGGCTCCGATGCATCGCTCCGCGAAGTTCAGGGATCAGTCAGCATCAACGCTGTCGGTTCGGATCTATATCTGCGTGGTGCGGGAGGGGATGTTGCAGTAAATGCCGGTTCGGATGCAGTATTGTACCTCCAGCCGAAATCAGCAGTAAAGTATGTCATCAGTGCCGGGAGCGATGTCCTCCTGCGCCTGCCAGCCCAGCTGGATGCCGAACTGGATTTGCAGGGCGGCTCCTCCGAATCCATCCGGCTGGACCTGCCAGAGGTCGAGGCATTTCATGAAGGGAATATCCGCACCCTTGTGGTGGGTGCAGGCTCGGCAAAGATTAAAGTGGTTGCCGGTCACGACGTAGTGGTGACCAGTCGTGCCGATGAGTGGGAATCCATGGCGGAGTTTGACGGATATGCGCGGGATGAAAGTCTCATTCCTGGCGACATCTCCGGGCTGCCGTCCGATTTGCATGAACGGATCAGCCGCAAAGTCCAGGAAGCCACGATGCGCGCAACTGAAAAGTCGCTCCGCGCGCAGGAACGGGCGCAGGCGCGCGCCGATGCCGCCATCCGCCGTGCAGAGGGAAAGATGCGCGCACACGAGCGCCGCATGAAAGCCGGCGGCGTCAATATCGGACGATGGAACTCAACTGCCGACCGCCCAGCCAATGCCGTACCGCCTGCCAACCAGCCGGTTAGTGATGAGGAACGACTGGCCATTTTGCGCATGCTCCAGGAGAAGAAAATCTCGCTGGATGATGCCGAGAAATTACTGTCAGCCCTGGAAGGGAAATAGGAGAGCGCCATGTCCGAGGACGAACGTGAGCAGGTCTTGAAAATGGTCGCAGAGGGCAAGATCACACCCGAAGAAGCTCTGAAGCTGATGCAGGCGCTCGATGAGCAATCCGCTGAAGAACCGGCGGAAGTACTCCTGCCGCCACCGCCGCCGGCTGATCAACCTGAATCAAAATCGCAGCCGGACCCCGAGTTCACCAAAAAAGTCAATCGCTTTCGCCGGTTGTGGCTGATCCCGTTGGCCGTCGGCTTGATTTTCACCGTGCTCGGGGCATGGTGGATGTATTCAGCGATGCTCAATTCCGGATTCGGTATCTGGTTCCTGTGCGCGTGGTTCCCATTTCTGCTGGGTGTGGCGATCGTGACGATAGGAGCCATCAGCAAGACATCGCGGTGGATTTATGTCCATGTGGAACAGAAGCCCGGGGAAAAACCACAACGTATCGTGATTGCTTTTCCCATCCCCACACCATTACTGCGCTGGGGCGTGCGAAATTTCGGGCATAACATCCCGCCTGAACATCGCGCTCAGGCGGACGTGGCGATGAAAGCCATTTTTGAAGAAGATGCATTCAATGAACCGCTGTTTGTGGATGTTCACGATGAAGATGGTGAGCATGTACAGGTCTATATAGGGTAAGGAGGCGCACCATGATGGCAACCACTGAAGAACGAATGAAGATTTTGAAGATGATTGACGAGGGCAAGATTTCCGCTGAAGAGGGCGCAAAACTGCTCTCGGCGTTGAGCGAGAACCGGAGCCGTGCGATGACCGGGTCCGGGCTTAGCCGCGGTGTGGGGAATGCCCGCTGGTTGCGCGTTAAAGTCACGGATGTCGCCTCCGGGCGATCGAAGGCGACCGTGCAGATCCCGATTGGTTTACTGGATGCCGGATTGAAGATCGGGGCGCATTTCGCCCCTGAAGTGGAAGGAGTGGATTTAACCCAGCTCATGGAAGCCGTCCGCTCCGGCATGACCGGAAAACTGGTGGATGTGATCGACGACGAAGACGGGGAACACGTGGAGATTTACGTTGAGTAAAGGGGTTTAACAATCCAAGCGGCGACGACTTTGGCGGCTGGCTGAAGTCGCCGTTGCGTTTTAATTTAGAGGAGAACTCATGAGCACTGATAAACACCGGCTGGGAGGTTTATTGGGCTTCACGGTCGTCTGGCTGGGACAGATCGTCTCCGTGCTGGCCTCCGGCATGACCCAATTTGCCCTGACCATCTGGATGTATCAGCAGACGTCCAGCGCCACCGCGCTGGGCTTGATGCAGGTCTTTTACATCACCCCGTTCCTGATCATCTCACCGATTGCGGGCGTCATGGTGGACCGCTACAACCGCAAGGTGATGATGATGGTCAGTGATCTCGCCGCCGGCCTGGGGACGGTAGCGGTGCTGGTGCTGCAGTCGCAGGGCTTGCTCCAATTCTGGATGCTTTATTTTGTGTCGGCGCTGATCGGCCTGGGCGGCGCATTCCAATGGCCTGCCTATTCGGCTGCTATCACCACCATGGTGCCCAAGGAGCAATACGGGCGGGTGAATGGCATGATGACCCTTATGGAGGCGGGTCCCGGCGTGCTGGCGCCGCTGCTGGCGGGCATGTTCCTGCCGCTCGTCGGGCTGACCGGCATCCTGGTGTTCGACGTCATTACGTTCGTCCTGGCGATCGGGGCGCTGCTGGTAGTTTACGTCCCCCGGCCGCCGAAGACGGTGGAAGGCCAGAAGGAATCTGGCAATTTCTTCAAAGAAGCGCTGTACGGTTTCACCTATATCTTTGCCCGTCCCAGCCTGCTCGGTCTGCAGCTGGTGTTCATGTTCGGCAACCTGTTCGCCGGCATCGGATACACCGTGCTCGCCCCGATGGTATTGGAACGCACAGCGAACAGCGCGGTCGCACTCGGCGCAGTCCAAACGGCCGGTGCCGTGGGTGCCGTGGTTGGCGGGATCGCCATGAGCGCCTGGGGCGGATTCAAACGACGCGTGCACGGTGTGCTGGGCGGATGGATCATGGGCGGACTTGGATTCGCGATGCTTGGGCTCGGTCAGGCACTGCCGGTCTGGGTGGTTTTCGCGGCATTTTCCTCGCTGGTCAGCCCGCTGATCAACGCCTCCAACCAGTCCATCTGGATGGCGAAGGTCGCGCCGGACGTGCAGGGACGAGTCTTCTCCGCCCGGCGCCTGATCGCCTGGTCCACTCAGCCGATCGCCCCGATCATTGCCGGGACACTGGCGGACTTTGTGCTGGAACCGGCTATGAAGGGCAGCGGTTCACTGCCGGCGTTGTTCGGCCCGCTGGTAGGGACGACTTCCGGCTCGGGGATGAGCCTGTTGATCTTCTTCTGCGGGTTGGGGGCTGCGCTGGTAGGCGCCATCGGGTATTACGTCAGCGCCATCCGCAACGCGGAGGAGATCCTGCCAGACCACGATACGCTGGCGCGGGCTGAAGTTGAAGCGGTGCCGGGTTAGCCACAACACGCAATGGGAGCAGTCACACCGCTCCCGTTTTTATTTCACAGCAATGTCTTCCATCAGTTATCGAGTTTCCAGATCGAATCGGCGAGCTCAGGCAAGGATCGTACCTTCCTGAATTCCGGATGCATTTCCAGTGCCGGGGTCAGTATGTCAAACTTATGCAGCAGGGCAGTGCTCATCGCACTGTGGGCAAAATCGGGTGGCAGTTCAAAGCCATACGCAGCGAGGAATGCTTTCAATAATTTGCGGTCGCATCGGAACAGGTCGGTGTGCAGGGCTGCCAGTTCGTAATAGAGATCGGCCACCCGCGCGTCCCCAAAGTCGATCAGGGCGAGCGGCTGCCATTCGCCCGAGATGAAACGTCCCAGCAGGTGGTCGCCTGTGATGTCGGCATGGACCAGGTGCGGGCGAGTTCCTGCCGGGACCAACTTCTCCGGGGGGAAAAGATATTCCGTAAGTTGTTCGCTTATATGAAGTGGGAGCGTCGCCTTTTTTTCATCCCGATGGCTGTATTGCTGGTGCAAGAATTCAGAATAGGACTCCCAGCCTGCCGGGAAGAGCGGGTGGCTGCCCAGAGGCAGGGCGTGAAGGCGCCGGACCTTTTCGCCCAACCAGCGCGCGAGTGTGAGCCGGTTGGCAGGTGTGATCTGCCCCCAGTCCTCGCCGAGGCTCTTGCCGGGGACAGCGTCGAAGATGAGATAATCCCAGCCCTCGAGCGTCCCTTCTCCGTGCAGCGCAGGGACGGGGATGTCCGTGTCGTCCGCGAGCAGCCTCGCACAAGTCCGTTCCACCTCGAAGGAGTGTTTGCCCCCGAAGAGCGTGCCAAAAAACTTGATGACGTGGTCACCGCAGATGAAGGTGGGAAAAGTCCCGGCGAGCCCGGCGCGGACAGCGGGGCAGGGCAGGGTGTGCTGCCGGCAGGCAAGGCGCACATAGGGTTCCCACAGAGCGGCGTCCATGAAATGCCGGCGATACCCAGCGAGTGTATTGAGGACAGCCAGCGGGTGAGTCATGCATCCTGAGCGGAAGTGTTCCCGCGGGAATGATCGAAGAACCAGCGGATGACGTCGGCGATCGAGTCCTGCAGAGGGCGCGGGTGATATCCCAGCTCGCGGGTGGCTTTCGCATGGCTGATGTGCGAGTTGCTCTGGAGCACATCCAGCGAATAGGGCGTGAAGCGCGGTGTGGCGCGAGCCAGCCGGTAATAGAGCGGAGTGACCAGCGAGGCGGCACGCGCCAGCCCGAACGGCACTTTGAAGGTGGGGAAACCCCGCCCGGTGATCTCGCGCACCGTCTCGAGCAGATAGCGGACCGAAATGCGGTGTCCGGACAGGATGTAGCTTTCGCCACGTTCTCCTTTTTCGGCTGCGGCGATCAACCCGTCCGCCACGTCGCGCACATCCACGAAGTCGTACGCGCCATCCACGTAGAGTGTGGGATGGTTTTCAGCGGCGGTGCGGATGACGGAACCCATCATTGAACCGCGATAGTCGTACGGTCCGATGACTCCTGTCGGGCAGGTGATGACCACATCTAGTTCCCCCTTACTTGCTTGCTGGACGTCGAGTGTGGCTTGCGCCTTGGAACGGTCATACTCTCCGTAGGGATTATCCGCATCGTAAGGCAGGGACTCGTCGATGATGCCTGATTCGACGCGTTGGATGGCATGGATGGAGCTGGTGTAGACCAGCCGCCGCACCCCGGAGCGGATGGCTGCCGTCAGGATGTTGCGCGTCCCTTCCACGTTGACGCGCCATACCCGCGAGTCGGGTCCCGGCATGATGGAGATAATCCCCGCCAGGTGAAAGATGCCGCTTATCCCTTCGAACGGTTTCCACAGCGAATCGAGGTCGAGCACATCCCCTTCGATTCTTTCGACGGGGACATTATCCAGCGAGGTAGTATCCTCGCCGGGTAGGATCAGAGCGCGGACCTTTCCCCCTTTTTTTAGGAGCTTGCGCACAAGGACATTGCCGATATGACCGGTGGCGCCGGTAACGAGATACATGGGTTATTTTGCCAGTCCTTTCATCAGGATTTTCATGCTTTGTTCGGCGGTCTTCTGCCAGTCGGTGCCGCGGGGCGCGATGAGACCCTGTAGCAGAAGTCCGACCGCAAAGGAGACAATCACCTGCGCGGCGCTCTGTGGGTCCACACGTCGGAAAGAACCTTCGGTGATGCCCTGTTTAACCAGCTTCGCAAAATAATCGAGGTAGCGCTGGTAGGGTGCGACGGTCGCCTTCCAGATGGTCTCGTCACGGCTGGCTTGCAGCCAGAACTCGAGGAACATGGGCAGCTGTCCGTCCGCCTGGGTGAAGATGACCGGCAGCATACGCGACATATTGGTCAGCGTATCGGGGATGGTGGGCTGGCGCGCGAGTTCGAGACCTCTGTCCACGCTGCTCAACCAGTCTTCGAATATTGCCAGAAATACTGCCTGTTTGGATGGGAAGTGGTGGTAGAAGGCACCCTTGCTGACGCCCGCTTCCGCGCAGATGTCGTCCACGCTGGCGGCGTCGTAACCGCTGCCGGAAAATTTCTTGAGGGCTGCTCCCAAAATGCGCGCCCGGGTCTCTTCGCTGCGTTGCTGCATGGTTCTCCTGCCTTTCGCCGGAATAAGAAAAATACCGACCAGTCGGTATCTTTATACACCTTTCTACCTCACGTGTCAATCGCGATGGCTTCACAGAACCGCAAGGTTTGAGGAACAGGAGCAGTTCGCCTGACCTGATAACCCTCAATATCATTTGCCGTATAATGAATTATGCAAGCTGTATAAACACTAGTTGGGTCTCAGACTTAATGGATTACGAACCAATTGTTAAACGCTTCTTTGAAACGCTCGGTTATCAGGTTGAGAAAATACCCGAGACCGACGAAGAGTCGCCTGATTTCTGGATATCTGACGATACTTCATCTTATGTTATGGAACTCAAAACCAAATTTCCCTCAGCAGTAGAGATAGAAAAGAGAAATCATCAATTAGATTCTGGGGAAATATTTAACATCAACGAATTGATAATCAGAAAGAACACGCTTTCCGGAATTATCAAGAAAGCAAATGATCAACTAAAAAGTATTAAAGAGGAAAATGTACTTCGGATAGTGTGGTTACTTTCGACTGGTCATCCAGCAGAACCGCGAATGCTCCAATTCGAGGCATCACTTTATGGATTAGCACCCATTGTGTCGAGTGAGCGTACAGGTGATTGTTTTTTCTTCTACAATAGTGACTTTTACAGATTTCGCGAAACACTAGACGGTGCAATTGTCTCGATCGAATCGAAACCTAAATTGCTGTTAAATCCTTTGTCGCCTCGTTACGCGCAATTGAAGAGCAGTTCTTTGCCGAAACATTTTGGGAGAGAGGTGGTGGACCCTATCGAATTAGAGAGGCTTGGTATGGCTTTTCTCGTTGATAATGACGTAGACCGTGGCGACAAAGAAGCGGTTCTTCGTTACCTGAGAAAAAAGTATGGATTGGAGGATCTGATGAACTTAACAATGACTTATTTATCTGGCACTATCTCAATTCCTGATCAAGAGAATGAGGCCTAACAAAGTGGGCACCCGACTGGCGAGCGGCTAACGCGAGACATTGACCACTATGTGTAACCATAAGGAGTTTATCGCCAATGGAAAATAAAGGGACTTTTACGAAGATTCTAGCAATCGCAGGGACGGTACTGGTGTGGTTCCCTCTCCTGGCGCCAATCTTGTTGTCTGTGATTGCATCCATTTCAAGAGGGATGTTCCTTTTCGACTACCTCATGCCGGCCGAACTCTTTCCGTTCGCCCTGATCGGCGGAGGACTGCTGATCTGGGCAGCGATTCGAGCACGCGCTCGTTTGAAAATCATCGGGTGGGGTCTCGGTATCGCTGCATGCCTGCTGGGGGGTGGCCAGGCACTGGCAGTGGCAACCGGGTTGGCCTCGGGTGCGACTGAAGCGACCGGTTGGCAATGGGCGCTTGTCCTCGGCTCACTCATAGCTTATATACTGGCGCTCATTGCAGTCGGTGTCGGCGGAGCCGTGTTGCTGAGGGATCTCTACAAGCGGGCTCAGTCGCCAACGGAGAGTCAATAAACCGGTCAGCGTGATAGCTCTTGACTGTAGCATGAAATCCCTTCCAACAAAACTTCTGCAAGCGACCCTGAATCAATTGCATCTGAGAAGTGAAGTAAGTTCCATTCTTCCGAGATCCATCGAGATCAATGACCATATTATTTCGTCTGTCCACATTGCGGCCTAGTCTTTGTCCCGGAGGCGCCGGAAAAGTGCCCTGTGGATGATACCCTTGGTACTCAATTCGAGAGGATAAGCTAGTCAGAATTTCACACATCCATGTCTCAGATACTTCATGCTAACGACTTTCCTCGGCCGATCCTTGCAAAGAGTACGGCGTGTACAACCAGCCGTTGAGCCCTGAATAATCGACCTTCATGTCCTTCCTTTTTGTCAATAACAAGATTATGAAACCACCTGAAACGTTTGAAACACCCCGGCTTGTTTTACGCCTCCCGACTGTGGATGACGCTGAACCTGTTTACAGGAAATATGCACAAGACCCAGAAGTAACAAAGTTTCTTGTTTGGCGCCCTCACGAAAGTATCAATGCAACCAGAGAGTACCTGCATCGTTGTATTCATTGCTGGAATGATGAAACGGCATTCTCTTGGATCATAACTAATAAAGGCGATAATGCACTATTGGGGATGATTGAAATACGCATTGAAGAATATCGTGCAGATTTGGGCTATGTAATTTCACGGCAATATTGGGGGAATGGGTACGCAACCGAAGCTGCGAAGAGCATTATCAAATGGGCACTCGACCAAAAGAGCATCTATCGAGTGTGGGAACTATGTGATGTTAAAAACATTGCATCAGCAAGGGTGATGGAAAAGTCAGGTATGCAAAAAGAAGGAATTCTACGCCGATTTATACTCCACCCCAATATCAGTAACGAACCGCGGGATTGTTTTTGCTATTCAATTGTGAAGTAAATGGGTCTAGCAAGGCTGAAGACCTGATTTGCGAAGCACAAGATTTTGAGGAAAGTGAGTATGTCCGAGAAAGACCTCCAAAGTCTGAGCGGCGTGGCTGAAACGTCGCTGATTATCCTCTACATTCGAGCCCTTGAATCACAACGCCCCGATGCCCTCATCAAAGATGAGAAAGCCGAGGGGCTGGTCCGCCAGATGGATCAGGATTTCCTGCGGAAGAAGCTGGCCAGAATCGAAGACTACAGCCAGGTGGCTACAATCCTGCGAAGTCGGGAGTTCGACCGCCAGGCGAGGGACTTTCTGACGCGCTACCCGGAGGCGGTCGTTGTCCATATTGGGTGCGGACTCGATTCGCGCTTTGACCGCGTGGATAATGGCCGGGTGGAGTGGCATGACCTGGATTTACCGGAGGTTATGACGCTGCACCGGAAGCTTATTGGCGGCGAAGGAGTGCGCCATCATTTCCTGGCTTGTTCAGTCCTCGACAGCGCGTGGTTGAGAGAGGTGAGCCTCCATCGTCAGCGATCCTTTCTGTTTTTGGCCGAGGGCGTTTTCATGTACTTTGAAGAAACCCAGGTCAAGTCGTTGGTGCTGACATTGAAGGAGCATTTCCCGGGCGCGGAACTGGTCTTCGATGCATTTTCGCCGTTCCTTGTCTGGGCGAACAACCTCAGGGTCACCCTTACCAAGATCGGTGCTCGTGGTCACTGGGCTCTGAAAAACAGTAAAGAACTCGAGCGATGGAGTGATGGCATCTGTCTGCTTGATGAGTTTTATCCCTTTCGTTGCCAAGAGCCGCGTCTGGGCCGTGCTCGATTGGTACGTCATATTCCATTTTTTACTGAAACCATGGGCGTTTTTCGCTACCGCCTTGGTGAAAAAGTAAAATGAAAAACATATTCCTCTGCAAAACGAAGGAGTCGTGAATGCAAACTGAACTCACTCAACCCGGTCCACTGTTGGATGCGCAGGGTCGATTGGCTCAAATAGGCTGGTCGAGGCAACCGCTTCTCGAATGCAACCTCGAAAATGCGCGCTTTTATGCACTCCGGTCCTTGCAGCGATTTCGGATCAAACGCTGGGACTATTATGCGGTTTTCACCCCTCAGCGTTTCTTCTCCGCCACCATCGCTGACCTCGGTTATGCCGGTAATATATTTGTTTATTCGCTGGATTTCACCAGTGGTGACCTGCACGAAGAGGGGGTGGTGATCCCGTTGGGGCGCGGCATGAATCTGCCGCGTGATAGCGTCTCAGGTGAGACCGTCTTCACAAACCGGCAAATGTCATTACGCTTTCATGCGGATCATGGAGAAAGACGTGTATTCGTCGATTGGCCTGGGTATCACAAAGGGCGCGGCATAAAATCCGAGTTCACTCTGGGCTGCCCGCCGGAACATGAATCGATGACGATCGTTATTCCCATCGGGGAAAATCGTTTTTACTACAATCGCAAGATCAATTGTTTGCCGGCGGCAGGTTATATCCAATATGGCGACTGGCGTGAAGAACTTACACCCGACCAATGCCTGGGATCATTGGATTGGGGACGCGGGGTGTGGGAGTACCGGAGTTTTTGGAATTGGGCCAGCGCTTCCGGTTTCCTGGCGGATGGGCGCAGAATTGGGCTGAACCTGGGCTGCGGTTTTGGCGATCTCAGCCGCGCCACCGAAAACTGTGTGATTCTGGATGGGCGTGTCCACAAGCTCGGAGCGGTACGTTTCGGCTACCGTTCCAGCGACTACATGCATCCCTGGCGGTTCACCGATGATGAGAGCCGCCTAGACTTGACCTTTACTCCCTTTAAAGACCGCACCGCGCAAACCAATCTGGGACTGATCTTCAGCGAGGTGCACCAGATGTTTGGGCGATACGCCGGGCGTGTCCTGCTGGATGATGGGCAGGTTGTGGAAGTGCGCGACTTAATTGGATTTGCTGAAGAGCACCATGCGCGTTGGTGAAGAATATTCCGCCGCTCGCCGCCTGATGGCGTCCACCCCTGCTTACTTCAATTAGGATTTTAGTCTAAACACTGCTTGCCGCCAACTGGGCCAGCGCCAGCGCGCCCAGCACCCCGGCGCGACCGCCCAGACCCGGCGGGACGATGTAGCTGGTGATGTCTTCGAGAATTTGCGTGGACTGGACATAGCCGTTGAGGAGCGTCCTCACGTTTTGGTGAATGCGAGGGAAAAGCTGTGGCTGCTGCATTACACCACCACCCAGCACGATGCGCTCCGGCGAAAGAGTGCAGATGAAATCCACCAGCGCCAGTGCGATGTAGTGCGCCTCCAGTTCCCAGGCGGGATGGTCGGGCGGGAGGGTCTCCGCCTTTTGCCCCCAGCGCTGCTCCATGGCGGGGCCGTTCGCCAGCCCTTCGAAGCAGTCGCCGTGGAAGGGGCAGCTGCCCGGGAAGGGATCAGCACCGAGGTCGTGGGGCAGCAGGACATGTCCCATCTCGGGGTGCAGCAGGCCGTGCACCAGCTTGCCGTTGATCAAAATTCCACCGCCGATGCCCGTGCCGATCGTCAGGTAGACTGCCGGGTCGCAATTCCGCGCCGCGCCCCAGCGCCACTCTGCCAGCGCCGCAGCGTTCACGTCGGTGTCGAAGCCGATGGGGGAGTCGAAGGCAGCCTTCAGCATTGCGACGAGGTCCGCCCCCGCCCACCCCGGTTTGGGGGTCGGCAGGATGCGCCCGTAGGTGGGCGAACCAGGCCGCGGGTCGATCGGCCCGAACGATGCCATGCCGATTGCTGCAAGCCGCCCGGATGTCTGTTCCTGCTGTTTGAAGAATGCGACCACCTGCCTCAGGGTTTCATCTGGAGTAGTGGTCGGGTAGCGCATTTCCGCATGGAGGTCGTCGGGACCGGTGCCGACCGCGCACACAAATTTGGTACCGCCGCCTTCGATGCCGCCGTAAAGGGTCATGGTTGCTCCTGGTATTTCATTTGGGAGAGTACAGATAAAGTGAAGTGCAGTTTGGGAGAGGCGTCAAACCGAAAGGGCGGATGATCTAAAGGAACTTCACGGTTTCCCTTTCAACCCGCATTCAGCACGCTGAACAAGCGGAACAGGAAATAGCCAACGGCAATGGCGAGGAACAGGCACGCCAGCCAGTGTTTTTTCAGCAATTGGAGCGCCTCTAACGCAGATGGGAAGTGGTCGAGTTCCACGAATTCCTGAAAGATGCGGTATGCACCGATCGATCCCAGCCCGAAGGTTATCGGGTCAAGGATGAACCAGAAGAGGATCGTTTGTGAGTTCATGGTTGGTCCTCCGTGCGGGTGAGCCCGGGTTTCGAATTTAATTAGCATTGTAGCACGAGCGGGGGAAAGAATAAAACACACGTGAGACGCGGCAGGGTCATGTTCTGGAGGCGCGTCCCACGCATCGGACTGCCGCAGTCGTTAATTCCAATTTGTTTCTATCGGCTGCCCACCAGATGAGGTTTCTGGGAGCGCAGGTCAAAGAAGGCCTCCACCACCCGAGGGTCAAAGAGCTTTCCCGATTCTTCCCGGATGTATTGGAGTGTCTTCTTCTCGGAGATTGCCTTGCGGTACGGGCGGTCGGAACGCATGGCGTCCCAGACGTCGATGATGGTAAAGATGCGCGTCCAGAAGGGGATTTCATTCCCCGCGAGACCCTGAGCATACCCGCCTCCGTCCCAATGCTCATGATGGCAGTAGGGGATATCGATGGCGGGTTTCAGATAGTCAATCGCCGACAACCAGGTCCGGGCGGTCTGCGGGTGCTGTTTCATCACCTGCCACTCCGATTCCGAAAGGGGTCCGGGCTTCCGCAGGATGCTGTCCGGGATCGCCATCTTACCGATGTCATGCAGCAGCGCGCCGCGGCGGATATGTGGAATGTGCTCATTGGGGACGCCCATGAAGCGCGCCAGGTGCACGGTAGTCTCGGCCGCCCGCAGGGTATGGCCTTCCGTTACATTGTCGCGCAGGTCCAGCGCCTGCACCCAGCCCTCCAGGGTTTTCTGGTAGGCGCTGTCCAGCTCCTCGTTGGCGGTCTGCAATTTCCTGACCAGGCGCGCATTTTCCAGTGCGACCGCGATCTGGTTGGCGAATGCCTGTAAGGTTGGAATATCGCTTTCGGTTAGATATGGTCCGACTACATTCAGCATCCCTTTGATTTTTCGGTCGAAGACCAGGGGAGCATAGATGCCAGGCGGGTCGCCGAGAATTGACAGCAGCGGCTTGACCAGGCTCTTGATCCGGTGGGGGATGACCTGTGCGGACACCGAGCTGGTATCGGCGACGAACACCGATTGACCCTCCTGCGTCACTTTTTGATAGACATCCACACGATGAACGGGGATCGAATAACCCTCAGCGGGCGATTTGAGCCTCTTTTCAAAGCGACCGAGGATTTTCCTCAGTGAATTGGAAAGAGCCACCGTTTTGAAATACAGCACCTCTTCCTGTTCATCCAGCATGCTGATGCCGCCTCGCAGCCCGAGGGCGACGACTTGATTCTGGAAGACCTCGTAGACATTCTCCTCGCTCTGGATCGATTCCTGCAGTGTGGCTGCAATCGCATTCAGCGCGTAGATGAGTTTCAGAGACCCTGCCTGAGTCTTCATTTCATTTTCTTCATTATCAAACATTGTTACCTTCCAAACGTCTCGCCGGAGACGTTGACTTACCTTCAATGCGCGGACAGCGGGATAACCGGCTGTAGATTTATGATGTATTCTTCGTTGAAAAGACGAAGAAGCCTGACCGAATTCCTTAACGCCAGGATCTCCATATTCTTCAGTATAGCAAAAAATCGGGTAAGCGGCAGTGGCGCGCAATTCCAATCTCTTAACAATTTTCTTAACTTATTTCCTATACAGATCAGATCATCTGTGTCTCTGCCAGTCCATTCCCTCTTGACATTTATATAGTAAAATCGTAAAATTACGATAAAGCTTATGAAAAAACAATCTCCCCTAACCCTCGAAAAGCGGCGCATGGTGCAGATGCTCAAGGCACTGGGCAACCCGGTGCGATTCGAGATCGTAGAATTCCTGGCTGAGAACCAGATGTGCATCACCAACGACATTGTCAAGAACACACCGCTGGCACAGTCCACTGTCAGCCAGCATTTGAAGGTGCTGCGCGAAGCAGGGTTGATCCAGGGCGAGATCGAAGGTCCCGCCACCTGTTACTGCCTGAACCCCGAAGGATTCAACTGGCTCAAGGAGCAGATTGGCATCTGGCTCGCGGATGCTTCCTTCGAACGCCACCCGGTTATCAAGCTGTGAGTCTACGCCGTCTGCGGCGTTTAATTTTGCTATAAGTTATCGTATTTTTGCGATAAAGGAGAAACCATGACCACGACCAACCCATCCGCCGGATACTTTGAGAAAGTCGCTGACCAGTGGGACGAACTGCGAACCGGCTATTTCACGGAAGCCGTACGCGATGCCGCCCTGCGCAAAGCTTACCTGCGTCCCGAGATGACCGTCGCGGACGTGGGCGCGGGCACGGGCTTCATCACCGCCGGGCTGGCGCCGCTTGTCAATCACATCCACGTGCTGGACGGCTCACCCGCCATGCTGGAAGTCGCCCGCCGAAACCTGTCCGGCTTCGACAACCTGACTTTCCATGAGGCCGACGGACTGAGACTGCCTCTACCTGATTCCAGCCTGGACGCTGCCTTCGCGAACATGTACCTGCATCATTGTCCCGACCCGCTGGCCGCCATCCGCGAAATCGTACAGGCGCTGCGCCCCGGCGGGAGGCTGGTCATCACTGACATGGACGCGCATACAAATGAACGGCTCAAGACAGACATGGCGGATGTGTGGCTCGGTTTTGACCGGGAGCAAATCAGACAGTGGTTCACGGAGGCCGGGCTGGTCAACGTCATCGTGGACTACACCGGGCAATCCTGCCAGGCGGGCTGCGACAGCGCGCAGGGCGAGCGCGCCGATATCAGCATCTTCGTTGCGGTGGGTACCAAACGGGTCAGCATGCGCGAATCGGTCCAGGCCAGCTACACCGCCCGCGCCCTCGGAGGGGGCTGTGGCTGCAGTTCGAGCGATTCGAATTGCTGCGCGCCCGGCGTCATCTCGCTCGATTCGATCCTCCCTGTCCCGGAAACGACTCCCGTCGAAATTAATTTTGCGACGGATTACAGCCCGACCGAAAAGGCCACCATCCCTGAGGAGGCGGCGGAAATCTCGCTGGGTTGCGGTAACCCGACCGCGCTGGCGAATCTGCGCGAAGGCGAGACCGTGCTCGATATCGGCTCGGGCGGCGGGATTGACGCATTCCTCGCCGCGCGAAGAGTCGGCCCGACTGGTTCTGTCATCGGCGTGGATATGACCCCTGCCATGCTGCAGCGCGCACGCCGCACTGCAAAAAAAGGTGGGTATAACAATATCAAATTCCGCCATGGTTATGCCGAGAAATTACCAGTCCCGGATGGCACGATCGATGTGATCATCTCGAACTGCGTGATCAACCTGGCCGAGGACAAAGGCCGCGTTTTCCGCGAAGCCTTCCGCGCCTTGAAAGAGGGCGGGCGGCTGGAAGTGAGCGATATTGTCTTTGGCAGCGCGGTACCGCTTTTCCTGCTCGAGTCCCAGGCTGGCTGGGCGGAGTGCGTCTCGGGTGCGCTGCCCGAGCAGGAGTATGTAGACCTGGTGGCGCAGGCTGGCTTCAAGGACATCTCCGTCAGGCGCAGTGCCACCAGCGGGGAAGTCGCCGGGGTGTCCATCTACAGCGTACAACTTTCCGCGCGAAAGTGAAATTATTAAAGATTTTCTAGAGCAACACAAGGCAACCACTTTGAAGCCTTCAACCACAAATCCGTCCTGGCGATTGTTTGCGCTATTGGCGCTGGCGGGTCTGGTTATGGACCGCCGTGAAGGGCGTTTCATCTTCTACAGCCTGCGTGACCCAGCCCTGCTGGACCTGGTACAAGCAGCAGCCCGATTGCAGAGGCTTGAGGTACCAGTCTTGGTCCCTTCGTCGGGGTGCGACTGTCCGAATTGCCGCTGCAAGCGCGAAGAAACATGAAAAAATCCCTGCAAGCGACTCTGGAAGATTCCGACATCATCGAGTTGATGCGCATCCTCCTTGACGAAGACGCCGAAGGTGCGTTGATCTTCCTGCATATGCATTTCAAGGGCAAGGCGCGCGAACTGCTGGAAGGCGGCTGAAAGGTGCAAATCAACATCCCCGGTACGGGTGATGTCCAGATGAGGGGCAATCTGTTCAAGAAATGACTTACCTTGGTTCCATCACACTGACTCGCACGCTCCCCTGTCTGGCAGAGCCGGGCAAGATTATTGTCATCGGCAGACCTGTCCAAACATTGGAAGAGGTTTTACCGTACCTGGCCACCCTGCCCGGCGTCATTGCCTACAACCCGGATCAGTGCACGCTGACCTTCAGACGCCAACCCGGTTTCCTCACCGTTCAGCGTGATCAGGTGTACATCACTCAAGTCAATGGTGTTCAAGAAGGGCTTGAATTGCTTGCCGCGCTGACGGAGAGCATCAACGCTGTCTGGGATCATCGAAAGGAATTGGCTGCAGTCACGACATCGAAGCGCACGCCCCGCCCGCTCGACGTTTGGTCGCTCCTGCCCCAGACCAATTGCAGGCAGTGCGGCGAACTGACCTGCATGGCTTTCGCCGTCGGCCTGCTCCAGCAGAATCGGACGTTGAAAGAATGTCCGGTTCTCACTTCCGATCCAGAGTTCACCGACCGGCGCGTAGCGATGGACACCATCCTATAAGCGAAGGAAAATCGATCCAAGTATTTTTAGCAGAAACAGCCGCGGCAGGAAAATAAGGAGTTAAATATGCCTGAATATCTTGAAACCATGGTGGATAAATTCACCTTCAAAGTTGCCACAGACCGGCTTTACAACGCCGAAGGCATCTGGGCAAAAGCGGAAGGAAAACTGGTCCGGGTCGGGCTGTCTGATTTCGTGCAGCAACGCAGCGGCGACGTAGCCTTTGCGGAAGTCAAACCGGCAGGAGTGGCAGTGGCCTTCGGCGACGAAGTTGCCGTCATCGAAACCATCAAGGTCAACATCAGCCTGGGCTCCCCCGTGGCCGGCAAGGTCGTAGAAGTCAATCCGGTCACGTCAACGACGCCGGAAGTCATCAACCAGGATCCTTACGGGAGCGGCTGGCTGGCAGTGGTCGCAGCGACCGATTGGGAGACGGATCAATCGCGCCTGCTGAACCCGCAGGCCTATTTCGAGAAGATGAAGCACGAAGCTGAGCAGGAGGTTAAAAAGGGATGACCGGTCAAAAGCATCAACCGAAAGTTGTCATTGTTCCCTGCAGCGGCATCGGCAAAACCTACGGCACCGTCAGCCGTGAAGCCGCTTACGATATCACTGAGGACTTGCGCCCTGAAGACACACAACTGGTTGCCCTCTCGATGCTCGTCCTGGGAGTTGAATCGGCCCGTTCCGCCATTGCCGGGAACCCGGCCATCACCATTGACGGTTGCAAGCTGGCCTGTGCCAGCAAGATGGTGAAAGAAAGCGGTGGGAGGGTGGCGCAGGAAATTGCTGTCCTGGATGTCTACCGGCGGCATAAGGACTTCAAACCGCAGGGGATCGCCGAACTCAACGAAGGCGGGCAGCAGCTGGCCCATGCCCTGGCCGAGGAGATCGCGGTCACCATAGATGCCCTGGTCTCTAAAGATAAAGGAGGGCAAAATGGTTGACCTGCCGAAGAAAAAGGTGGGCATCGTCTCCTGCTCCGGCGAGGAGCTGCCCGAAGGGACGGTGACGCGATTGGCGGCACTAAAAGTGCTCGAGCACCTGCGTCCCGCCGACACCGTCACCATCTGCCTGCCGCTCTTCCTGGCTGGCGGTGAGGGCGACCGTGCCTTCGCAAAATTCTATCCCACCATCGCCGTGGACGGCTGCGAACTGCGCTGTGCGGCGCGCGCCACGGAAATGTATTCCAGCAAACCGGCCGCCACCGTGATGGTCCGCGACCTGATTGCGGAAAAGGGTCTCGGCCAGCCGGAAGGAAGGCGCCGCCTGAACGCAGCCGGTCTCCAGGCAGTGGATGTGGCGGCTGAACGCATGGCGGTTTTGGTGGACGAACTGCTCGGAAAACATTGGGACCGGCAAGCGGGCACTTTTGTTGAGTTGCAAGCGGTCTCCGCCTCTCTCGAAAGTGCTGATGAGTCCGCGAAAGTGGTTGCCTGTTCCTGCGGTTCTGAGATCCCCATTCAAACAGTGCAAATTGACAGTCAGGATGTTACCCTGATCGCCCTGCCGCTCATCTTCGGGCAGTTCCAAGAGGCAGGTAAACTGCCTTCCGATACAACTGCGCGCGAATTGCTGGATACGGTCAAAATCTACAACCCGGTGCCCGAGGGTGCCGATGAGCAATACAAAACTGTTCTTATGCGTGAATATGCCGCGTTTTACAAAAAGGAGTCTGCTCGATGAGCCAGACAACCACCTATCACACCACCGTCGCGTGGAAAGGGGAACACTGGGGGCACATCGTCCTGGGCAACGGCCCGGAGATGGATTTTTCCGCCCCGCCCGATGCACAGGGGCATCCCGGCGTGCTTACCCCGGAAGACGCCTTTGTAGCCGCCGCAAACACCTGCATCATGATGATGTTCATCTGGGCAACCAAGCGTTTTAAATTAAAGTTGCTCTCTTACGAATGCCGCGCCGAAGGTACCAAACGGATTGAGCTGGACCGCACCGAGATTTTTACCCATCTTCGTTTTAAGCCTGTCATCCAGATTGCTGCGGGTGAAGAAGAACCAACCACGGTGGAAGCCCGCACCCGCCGCGCCCTGCAATCCGCGCAAAAATACAGCCTGGTCGCCAACTCGGTGAAATCCGAGATTATCATCGAACCCGAGATCAAAATCCTGTCGAAACCATAACAATTTCATCCTTTCTGACCACTGCAATGATGGAGGTACAACATGGCTGAGACCAGTGTCACGAAACGCCTTTCGACCCTCGACCGCTACCTGACCCTGTGGATCTTCCTGGCGATGGGGATCGGCGTCGGGCGGGGTGGCGCTCTTCAGCACACTGGCAGGTCTCATTTATGGTGCATGGGTGAACGGAGCAAGTGTGAGGCTGGTAACGCTTTATCTGATTGTATTTTTAGCGATATTGGCAGTGGCGCTCTGGTGGGTAAACCGCCAGAATTCATTGGCGGTTATTCCTCAAAAATCGTAGGTCTTTCGTGCTTTTTCTCTACTGATTTAAGGAGGCTGACATGAAAATCCAAATTCTCGGTACGGGCTGTTACAACTGTTTGGAATTGGAATCCCGACTGGCGAAGGCAATTGCTAAATCGGGACGGACCGACGTGGAAGTGGAACGTGTAGATGACGAACATATCATTCGTCATCATATTCCGCTTGACGCCATCCCCGGTTTGTTGATTGACGGGAGGCTGATCAGCGAACGGCAGGTGCCTGATATGGAAACTTTGCTTGATTGGCTGAAAGTAGTCCCGGCAAAATAAATCTTGCTGCACACCTTCCAAGGAGAAAACTATGCTCACCATCAAAGTCTTAGGTTCTGGATGTGCCAATTGTAAAAAGCTGGAAGCCACAGCGCGGCAGGCTGTTGAGAAACTCGGCATCGAAGCGGAGATATTCAAAGTCACCGAATATCCGGACATCATGAAATATAACATCCTGTCCACTCCCGGGTTGGTCATCAATGAGAAAGTGGTTTCTGCCGGCCGCGTTCCGAACGAAGCAGAGATCACCACATTCCTGACCACTGCAATGATGGAGGTATAACATGGCTGAGACCAGTGTCACGAAACGCCTTTCGACCCTCGACCGCTACCTGACCCTGTGGATTTTCCTGGCAATGGGGGTCGGTGTCGCGCTGGGTTATCTCTTCCCGGAGGCGGTTGCCAGTTTCAATAAAGCGGTTACGGTCGGCACGACCAACATCCTCATCGCCATCGGCCTGATCCTGATGATGTACCCGCCGTTCGCCAAGGTGCGCTACGAGGAGCTGGGCAAGGTCTTCCGCAATTGGAAAATCCTCGGACTGTCCTTGTTCCAGAACTGGGTGCTGGGTCCCATCCTGATGTTCGTGCTGGCGGTGATTTTCCTGCGCGACTATCCATCCTACATGACCGGGTTGATCCTGATCGGGCTGGCACGCTGCATTGCCATGGTCATCGTGTGGAATGACCTGGCGAAGGGTGACACCGAATACGCCGCCGGGCTGGTGGCGTTCAACAGCATTTTCCAGGTGCTCTTCTACAGCATTTACGCCTATATTTTCATCACCGTCCTGCCGACCTGGTTTGGGATGACTGGGAATATCGTGGAAATTTCCATCGGTGAAATTGCCACGAGCGTTTTCATTTATTTGGGGATTCCATTTATTGCCGGGTTCCTGACCCGTCTGGTGCTGGTTCGCGCCAAAGGGAAGGAATGGTATCACCGCGAGTTTGTCCCGCGCATCAGCCCCATCACGCTGGTCGCGCTGCTCTTCACCATCGTGGTCATGTTCAGCTTGAAGGGGAACCTCATCGTCAGCATCCCGTTCGATGTGGTGCGGATTGCCATCCCGCTGTTGATCTACTTCGTCACCATGTTCTTCCTGAGCTTCTTTATGGGAAAGGCGGCCGGTGCGACCTACCCGCAGTCTGCGACGCTTTCGTTCACCGCCGCCAGCAATAATTTCGAGCTGGCGATCGCTGTCTCGGTGGCGGTTTTTGGCATCGCATCCGGAGAGGCCTTCACTGCCGTGATCGGTCCGCTGGTGGAGGTGCCGGTGATGATCGGGCTGGTCAATGTGGCGTTCTGGCTGCAGAAACGTTATTACCCGGCTTCAGTTGATACATTCAAAAAATAATGCTGATGAATCGGAAGGTGCTTTTTCTGTGTACGGGCAATTCCTGCCGCTCGCAGATGGCGGAAGCTATCGTCAACGCACAGCTGGGCGAAGAATGGGAGGCTTTCCGCGTCGGGACTCATCCGGCTGGCTTTTGTGTTGCAGGTTGCCAAGGGGCAAGTTGCTTGGAAACTTGATGTGGCCTTGAGCGATGAAGCGCTGTTCGATCTGGGCCAGGTCAAATGCCAAGTTGAGACTCTTCTATCCGAGTTAGATCATTGAGTCTTTAATGCATCTTTTGTTTTCTTAATTGATTTCAACAAGAAAGGATCTGAAAATGGGCAACTGTGGTGATTCTCACGATAATCATGAAGGCTGCGGCGGCGCGTGCCAATGCGGGGAGGAATGCGGTGGTGAGTGCCATTGTGGCGGAGGGTGCAATTGCGATAACCGCCATTTCCAGCGCAGGTTCAAGACGAAGGCTGAACAGATTGCTGATTTAGAATCCTATCTGAGCGAGCTGAAGAATGAAGTGCAGGCTGTTGAAGAAATGTTGGCAGACCTGCGCAGATAGCCTTTTCGTTGGCGCTGCTCCCTGGCAGATGCTTATACAAGATGGCCATCCTAGCATCAAGATAAAGAGAAAATACCTTCGTCTTACTTGTTTGCGGTCTTCGGCATCGCATCCGGAGAAGCCTTCACTGCCTTAATAGTCAAGTGGAACAAAAACGATAGGAGAAAAACTAGAATGACCATTCAAGTGATTGATGTCGAGGCCATCCAAAAGTTTTCAGTGGATGATGTGCAGCCCATTGTCCTTCATCAGTCTGAGGGTCTGGTAACGCTGCTCTTGTGTCTTGAGCCGGGCCAGGTCGTTGGGCCGTGCGTCATGAGTGCGCGGGTCCAGTATTTGGTGATGGCAGGTAGCGGTCAACTTAATGTGGCGGACGAGCAGGCCAGGCTGAAGACTGGCTCGGTGGTTGTTGTACCGGCCGGTGTCGTTCGCAGCATTGTTGCTGTCGAGCGGATGTGCCTGCTGGCAGTGCAGGTTCCGTAAAGAAAAAAGAGAATGGCCGGAGATACACCCGCACTGCTTGTCGTCTTCGCTCATCCCGACGACGAAACTTTCCGCCCTGGTGGAACACTGGCGCTGCTTGCCCGACGTGGGGTTAAGGTGCATGTTCTAACCTTTACGCACGGTGAGGCTGGCTCGTGCGGAGAGCCTCCGCTATGTACGCCTGACGAACTACCCAGCGTGCGTGAGCGTGAGTTACGCTGCGCCGGCGATGCGTTGGGTATTGAGCCAGCGCACCTGCTGGATTACGCCGACGGTCATTTGCATGAAGCCGATACAGAGACGATGATCGCGCATATCCTGTCCGTCGTAAACGAGGTCAGGCCGCAAGTATTTCTAAGTTTCGGCTCTGATGGACTCTCAGGGCATCCCGATCATATAGCCGTCGGTCAGTGGACAACCGAAGCCTTCCGCCGCGCTAAGGAGATTGCCGCGCTGTATACTGTTGCCGTACCGCAGTCGCTGGCCACGCGATTGGGGATGAAGCAAGTCTTTCCCGTTCCCGATGAGACGATAGCCTTAACTATAGATGTAACCTCAGTTTGGGAGATGAAACTGGCTGCCATGCGCTGTCACGCCACCCAGTGGAGTTCATCGCCCATGATGAGCGCGCCGGCAGAACGCCAGCACCTGTTCTTTGGGCATGAACATTTTGTGCGGGCTGCCATGCGCCGCCCCGCCGATGATATCCTGCCAGAGGTTCTCCAAGGATGTTTACTATGACTGAAGCCATTCAAGTCGAAGGATTGACAAAAGTATTCACCACCGCCAAAGACCGCCCGCCCTTGCGCGCCGTGGATGGGATTGATTTCACTGTACACGCAGGTGAGGTCTTTGGCTTCCTTGGTCCCAACGGCGCGGGAAAGACATCCACCATCCGCATGTTGACCGGACTCTCGCGCCCCACGGCGGGAAAGGCGCATGTGCTCGGCCTGGATCTGGCAGGCGACCTGCCGCGCATCAAGAAGCGCATCGGCGTTGTGCCGGAGGCCTCCAACCTATACGACGAACTGACCGCCTTCGATAACCTGGTTTTCGCCATGCAGTTGTACGGCGTCCCGCGGGCTGAACGCAAGCCGCGCGCTGAAGCCCTGTTGCAGCGTTTTCGTCTGGGCGAAAAACGAGACGCACCCTTTGCCAAACTCTCACGCGGCATGAAGCGCGCCCTGACCATCGCCGCTGGCCTGGCACATCGCCCGCCATTGATTTTCCTGGATGAACCCACTACGGGCTTAGACGTGATGAGCGCCCGCAACCTGCGGGGAATGATTGCCAGTCTGCGCGACGAGGGCGTGACCGTTTTCCTGACCACGCACTACCTGGAGGAAGCCGAGCGCCTGTGTGACCGGGTGGCCATCCTGGTCAAGGGGCGCATTGTAGCCCTGGACAGCGTGGCGCAGCTCAAGGCCCAGGCGCAGGGTGCGCCAGTCGTCGAAGTCAGGTTGCGCGACGCGGCAGGGAAGGTCCAGGTGCGGCGCGTGGAAACGCCTGGCGGGGTGGATGCGGCGGTAAGGCAGGCTTTGCAGCAAGCGGAAGGATACGAGATCTTGAAAATTGATACGCTTCAGCCTTCGCTCGAAGATGTGTTCGTCAAGCTGACTGGCCTGAGCGCTGATGCCATGCTGGTCGAAAAAGGCGGAAAAGGAGGCGGAAATGCTGGCGGATGACCTGCGCGGTATGTTCTACATTGCCCTGAAAGACTTGAAAGCATATTATTTCAAACCGCCCAACATCAGTTGGGGCATACTGTTCCCGTTTGCCTTCATTTTGGCGTTTGCCATTCGCAATCCGGGTGATTTGCACGCGCTGGTGCCCGGCCTGCTGGCGCTGACTATCCTTTTTGGCACGAGTTCGATGGAGGCCATTGTCATCGTCTTCGAGCGGCGCATTGGCTCGCTGGAGCGGTTGTTTCTGGCCCCGCTGCGTCTGCCCGCTTTGCTGGCGGGTAAATTGCTGGGCGGCATGGCCTTCGGTCTCACGGTAACCTTGGTGGTGCTAGTGGTTTCCCTGGCTGTCTTCGGCGCTGTTGGAACCAACTGGCTAATACTGTTCCTGGCGCTGCTCCTCTCAGCGACAGCTTTTTCCGCGCTTGGGGCGTATGTATCCGTGGCGGTGCGGGAAGTATTCGAGGCACAGACGCTGGCGAACTTCATCCGCTTTCCAATGATGTTCCTGTGCGGCGTGTTCGTGCCGTTGGCCTCCATGCCGCCGGCTATGCAAATCGTTGCCCGCCTCCTGCCGCTAACTTATTCCGTCGAGGCGCTGCGTGTTGCATTATCGGGCGGTTCGTGGGCCACCGCGGCACTCGACCTGGGCGCGCTGGCGGCTTTCAGCGTGGTATTATTTTCGTTAGCCGTGTACACTCTGGCGCAGCACAACGATTGACAAGAGTAAACCATGTTGATTGAAAAATACGATCTCGAAGTCTTCACCCCGCCCTGCGAACCAGGTGCGGAACGCTACGCGGCGCGGGTGCGCTTGACCACTGACATCTCCGAAGCTCTGCCCTATCTTAATGCTACCCTGCGTGGTGCTGCGTATCTGCCTGAAGCTGCTGCCCTGAGCTGGAAGAAAGGTGGGCATAACATCGCCTTCCATGCTTACGAAATTGCCACTAGCAACGTGGAAGACCGCGAGGGGGCAGAGAAAGAACTCAGAGGGCTGATTGACCTGGTCAATCGCACCTGGGAACGCCGCGCCGAAATTTCCCCTGATACTACCACCCGCCAGCGCCCCACGCCAATGGCAATCTTCAAACTGCTGCCACAGACCAACTGTAAACAATGCGGTGAGCCAACCTGCTATACCTTCGCCTTGAAACTTGCCGCATCGCAGAAGAAATTGGCTGACTGTCTGCCGCTTTCAGAGCCACAGTTTACCGATAAATTGACCGCATTGCATAAAATCGTCATAAACGCACCCGTAATGGGATGAGGTCTATGAAACGAAAAGTGCTTTTTCTTTGCACGGGTAACTCCTGCCGCTCGCAGATGGCGGAAGCCATTGTCAATGCCCGCCTGGGCGAAGAATGGGAAGCGGTCAGCGCCGGGACAAAACCTGCCGGTTATGTACACCCCAAGGCACTGGCAGCACTTGCCGAAATCGGGATTATGCATCAGGGACGCTCGAAGTCGGCTGATGAATTTCGCGGCGAGGACTTCGACTTGGTCGTTACAATCTGCGACTCGGCTGCTGAGGAATGCCCCCTCTGGCTGGGAAAAGGGAAGCGGCTTCATCATGGTTTTCCTGATCCCGCCCGCGCCACTGGATCGCAGGAGCAGGTGATGGCGCAATTCCGCGCTGTGCGGGATGCCATCTTGCAGGACATTCCCGATTTGTTACAGGATCAGCGCTAATCATACGCTCACGGCAGATCATCATTCTGTCGTGAGCGTATGGGAATTACACATCATTACCTACAGGACTGACATTAATTGGTGATGAGGAATTATAACATTGCCATTTTTTGATTAATAATCCTCCCTACGATCTGAAATCCTTGCCGGAAAATCAATCGTGGTATATAGTGGATGACATCATAACGAGGATCAACAGAATCCCCTCCGGAGAAGAGAGAACGCTGATGCCCAATCCAGATCCTGGGGTGCCCCGCCATCGAAAAAAGGATCGCCTGCGTCCCAACCAGATCGTGGGCCTCGTGCTCATCTCACCCTGGATCCTCGGTTTGGTGTTTTTTAAATTGCTGCCCATATTGGCTTCCCTGGGTATCTCTTTTACCGATTTCTACATGCTTACGCCGGAGAAAACCGGATTTATCGGTCTTGAGAATTACATCCAAATCCTTCACGACCAGGATGCCGGGTACGTGTTGTTTGAAACCATCGGCATGGCGTTTTTTACCGTCCCGATCCAACTGGGCGCCTCCATCCTGTTAGCCGCTCTCCTGAGCAGTCCCCGCCTGAAGGCAAAAACAGCCCTGCGCACGCTGTTTTTTCTGCCCAGCATTATCCCCAGCGTTGCGGTCCTTTTCATGTGGAGCGGTTTTGTTAATCCGACAATGGGTTGGTTAAATCGACTTATCCTCGGCCCTCTCGGGCTGAGCGGATTCAATAACGTCTACTCGGAAGGCGCAACTGCCTTTCTCTTTGCATTCAGCTCATTATGGTCGATCGGACCCGGGATGCTGATTGTGCTCGGGGCGATGCAGAGTCTGCCTCCTGAAATTCAAGAGGCGGCCAGGGTGGATGGCGCGGGTCCAATCGTCCGTTTTTTTTCCATCACCCTGCCCCTGATATCCCCGGCGCTTTTTTTCGCTTTGATCATTGATTTGATCGCCGTTTTCGGAGGGGTCATTCTGCTTGACCGCGGAAATGTTTTTAGCGGAAGCCTCTCACCCTATGATGGCTATGTATCCCAGGTGATGTTCCACGAATTTCAATTGGGCTATGCCTCCAGTCTGGCCTGGGTCTTCTTTATTTTGGTGATGATCCTGGTCATGTTTCTATTCTCCTCGTCTCGCCGCTGGGTCTATTATCCGGACAGGGAACAATGAGTATGCAGCCCAAGTCTCATGCTGGTTGGAAGTGGGAAGCCCCCCGATCCTACCTTTCATTAAGGAGATGGGAATCGCTTGGGACAGGCCTGTTCAACCTGTTGGTTTTTTCAATGTTGGGAATCTACCTTTTCCCAATCTTGTTCATGGTCTTCACTGCGTTTATGGAAGGACCGCAGCTTTCAGACCGGAACGCACCCATATACCCCTCGCGCCAGGTCAAATATGAATACAATGGCAAGAACCTTGCGGTCTACAACGTGCCGTTCGGGGATGAAATCCGGCAGCTGGCACTGTTGAAAGCCAAGCGAACGTCCACCGAATTTATCGATCCGCAAAACCCGGAAGCAGGCATCATCACATGGGAGGGGAACTGGCGCGCGCTGAAGGGTGTCTACTATCCATACATCAGTTGGGAAAACTTTGGCCTCCTGTCCCGTTCCATCCGCTTTCCACAAATGGTCCGCAATACCCTGCTGATGGCGTTAATCAGCGAAATTGGAATGCTGCTCTCTTCCATCGTGGTGGCTTATGGGTTTTCGCGATTTCCGCTGCCCGGTGGAAACCTGCTTTTCTATGTGTTGATCGCCACCATCCTCATCCCTGAAAAAGTGACATTAATCCCCACTTACTTTTTCTATATTCGCGTCCTGGACTGGGGGGGCACCTGGCTGCCATTGCTCCTCCCGTTTTTCTTCGGGAACGCCGTGTACATTTTTCTGCTGCGCCAGAACTTCAAAAGCATTCCCAAGGACCTGGACGAAGCGGCGATGCTGGATGGTGCCGGGCCTCTCCGCATCCTGTTCTCGGTCATCCTGCCGCAATCCTGGCCGGTGGTCATTACCGTATCCCTGTTGCATTTCTTTTATATTTGGAATGAAACCCGCCAGGCTGCGCTTTATTTGAGCACGCGTTACGATCTGGTGCCGGTTTCATTTGGCATTCAAAATTTCCAATCCCTGGCTCCCATTCAGAACTTGCTCCAGGCCAGTGCTCTGCTCATCATGATCGTCCCCGTAGTCGTATTGTTGTTCTCGCAGCGCTTCTTCATGCAGGATGTCGTGGTCACCGGGATGGAAAGATGATTCGGATATTTCGCAACCCTGCTTATCGCACGATCGTCGGGATCTGGTTGGGCTGGGTGGTCATCATGCTTGGCTACCAGGCTCTTGTTCCCGCCCGGTTGAGTCTTGCCCGGCCTGATTACGCGCTGGAATGGACGGCAAAGGAAACCCTAGCGGGGAGTCAGGATGGCAAAATCTACCTGAACGAACCCTTCCTGAATTCTCACGTCTCCTGGGACTCGGAATATTACCTGGCAATCGCCACCGGCGGGTATGAAGACCCCGCCATCCATACCATCGGTGCCGGATTTCAGAGTTCTTCAGGCTGGGGTTTTTGGCCGTTTGTCATCCCCCCGGATGCCGGGGGAGTCAACCGGGGCATCTCGCTCAGCTATGCGTTTTTCCCCTTCTATCCAGTTGTGATGCGGATCGTTGCCCTGCCGCTGTCTGTGCTGGGGTTGACGCCGATCGCCACCGCCACCCTGGCGGGTGTGATTGTCTCGATGCTGGGGACGCTGGCAGCCATGCTGGCGCTTTTTGAACTGGCGCGCGCCGAGCTTGGGGAGGACGGCGGACTGCGGGCTGCTTTTTACCTGATCATCTTCCCGAGCGGCTTCTTCCTGGCGCAGGTCTATACGGAGGGGTTATTCATCGGACTGGCATTCTCCTCCCTGGTGTTGCTCCGGCGCGGACATCGGGGCTGGGCGGCGGTTCTGGCGATCCTGGCGACTTACACGCGCGCCGTCGGGGTTGCGCTGGTCATCCCGTTGATGATATCCTGGCTCGAAGAAGAGGAATGGCGCGACCTCGACATGGAGTGGCGTCAGATCTACTATAAAGGGTTGCCGTGGAAAATCATCTGGCACGGCGTGGTGGTATTTGCGCCCATTCTGGCATTCGTACTCTGGAAGGTATCGTACTACGGCATGGCATTCAGCAAAGTCGAGCAGGATTTTTTTGGCCGCGGACTGTTCACCCTGGGAATGTCATTTATTGGCTGGTCGGAATCGATCCGTCAACTGTTCGGGGACAATCCACAGGCTGCTGCCTATTACCTGATCGAATGGGGCGGGATCCTGCTCGGCTTCACCGCTTGTATCGTGGGGTTTCGACGCCATCCGGATCTGGCCTGGTTTGGTCTGGCGGTGGTCGTCCTATCTTTTACCAGTGGTCCCGCCCAGGGCATGCACCGCTATATTCTTGCCGCCCCGCCCGTGTTCCTTTTCCTCAGCCGGCTGGGGCGCAATAAAGCCTTTGACAGGTCGTGGACAATTCTCAGCATCCTGCTGATGGGAATGTACGCCATGTTGTTCACGTTTGACATGTGGACAGGGTAGCAGGCTTGAATTGTAGAAGAAAAACGCCCCGCAAGGGGCGTTTTGTTTTTCCGCTTGTATACCT
>JBGPQJ010000012.1:0-36238 GCA_041488995.1 Anaerolineae bacterium | reverse complement strand
TGTAGACACTCTCTGTCTATAGAAGCCCGGTTAACAGAAGTTAAAAAGAAAAACACCCCTCGAAAGGAGTGTTTCCAGGCTGGGGGCAAAGGATTCGAACCTCTACAAACTGATCCAGAGTCAGTTGTCCTGCCATTAGACGAGCCCCCAAAATCATGAGCGGGCGGTATTCTACCATGCCGCGGACTTTCAGGCAAGGGTTGGTCAATCGCGCGCCGCGCGGCGTGTATTATCCTCGATGTCGAGCAGGATCAGCAGCACCTTCGACACTGCCTGCAGGATGACCAGCAACATGATACCCTGCAACAGGCGCGGCAGGCTGAATAGAATGAAATTAATATCCAGCGGATACCCTCCCGTCATGGAATTATAAATACTTTGCCATTGGGAATAACTCCATTCAAGGATATATGCCGCTAGGAGCAGCCAGCCGACGATATTCGCTGCCCATGAAAGGCGCAAGACTGAATCCTTATTGAAATAGGTGCCCAGGAAATCCGCACGCTCATTTCTCCGTTCTGCCATATCTGCCTCCAGAGAACACAGTCAGGTTTGTTATAATACACGCGATATTATGTAAGGTATTCCTGCGAGATTATAAGCCAAAAGGACCACGAGATGGATTCAAACGAAACGCCCCGCCCCAGCAATTTCATCATCGAAGAGACCGCCAAGGATCTGAAATCCGGGCGCTTCTCCTACGTCCGCACCCGGCTGCCACCCGAACCCAACGGCTACCTGCATATCGGCCATTGCAAAGCATTCCTGATCGACTACTATACCGCCAGAAATTTTGGCGGCGAGCTGTACCTGCGTTTCGACGACACCAACCCGGCCAAGGAAGAGACTGAATTCGTTGAAGCCATCGAAGAGGATGCACGCTGGCTGGGCATCCAATGGGTCAAGGTAACCTTCGCCTCCGACTACTTCGACCGGCTTTACGAATGGGCGATCCGCCTGGTTAAAAAAGGGCTGGCCTACGTGGACGACCAGTCGCAAAAGGAAATGAGCACCAGCCGTGGCACACTGCCGCGCGGCACGAAGTGGAGCGAAACGGAATCAGCCCTGAAACCGGGTACCGAGTCACCGTACCGCAACCGCTCGGTCGAGGAAAACCTCGAACTGCTCGAACGGATGAAGAATGGCGAGTTCCCGGATGGCAGCCGGGTCCTGCGCGCCAAGATCGACATGGCCCACCCCAACATCGTCATGCGCGACCCGGTCATGTACCGCATCATGCACGCCACCCATCACCGCACCGGGGACAAGTGGTGCATTTACCCGATGTACGACTGGTCGCATGGACAGAACGACTCGATGGAGGGAATCACCCACTCGCTGTGCTCGCAGGAGTACATGATCCACCGACCGCTGTACGAGTGGTTCCTGGAGCAGTTGGGCGAGTTCAAAACCCGCCAGATCGAGTTCTCACGTCTCAACCTGACCTATGCCATGATGAGCAAGCGCAAGGTCCGCAAGCTGGTCGAGATGGGCATCGTGCACGACTGGGACGACCCGCGCCTGACCACATTACGCGGACTGCGCCGGCGCGGCGTCAACCCCGAAGCGATCGTCACCTTCGTCACGGGCACCGGCGAAACCAAGAACGACAGCTGGGTCGAGATGGCACAGTTCGAGGCCTGCATCCGTGACGACTTGAATAAGCGTTCCCTGCGCAGGATGGCGGTGCTCCACCCGGTGAAACTGGTCATCGACAACTATCCGGACGGGCAAACGGAGGAAATGGATGCGGTCAACAACCCCGAGGACCCGTCAAGCGGGACGCGCAAAGTCCCTTTCTCGAAGGTACTGTACATCGAGCAGGACGACTTCCGCGAAACGCCGCCTCCCAAATACTACCGTCTGTATCCTGGCAATGAAGTGCGCCTGCGGTACGCCTACCTGGTCAAATGCACCGGTGCGGTTAAAAACGAACAGGACGAGGTGGTTGAAATCCACTGCACCTACGACCCTGCCACGCGCGGCGGGGATGCCCCCGACGGCCGAAAGGTCAAATCCACCATCCACTGGGTCTCAGCAGCTCACGCTGGCAAGTCGGAAGTCCGGCTCTACGAGCAACTCTTCATAGTCGAGAACCCGGATGTTGGCGAAGGCATCGACAGCATCATCAATCCCAAATCGCTGGAAGTGATGGAGAACTGCTTCGTCGAGCCGTCGCTGGGTGAGGCCAAGCCGGGCGAGAAATTCCAGTTCGAGCGCACCGGATACTTCTGCGCTGACCCGGATTCGGTGCCCGGGAAACCCGTGTTCAACCGTACCCTGACGCTCAAGGATACCTGGGCGAAGATTGAACAAAAGCAGGGCTAGAAAAATTGAAGAGGTCGGAGACCGTGATGTTCTCCGACCTCTTCTTTACGCCATCTTCTCCAAAATCTGGATGGCGTCCTGGATTCTCCTCAGCACCTTTTCCTTGCCGACGATCTCCATGCTCTCGAACAGCGGGGGGCTGACCGTCTGTCCCGTCACCGCCACGCGCAGGATGCCAAAAACCTGGTTTGGGCTATAACCCAGATCTTCGACCAGCCTCCGCATGGGGGGTTCAGCCGTTTCAAGGGAAATCTCCGGCAGGGCGGATAAAATATCGTATGCCTTGCGTGCCACGCTGGCGGAAACTGCAGCGGTCAGGTTCTTCCCGACCAAGAAAGCCGGGTCTGGTGAAACCGTCTCTTTGAAGAACCAGCCAGCAAAGGGGACACAATCATCCATCGTAACCAGTCGTTCGCGGATCAGGGGGACTATCCGCAGAAGCTTGGCTTCCTCCACCCCGAACCCTGCCCGTGTGAAAAATGGCTTTAGACGTCCTGCCAGGTCTTCAGAAGTCATCAGCCGGATGTGGGTACCGTTGAAGTGGTCGAGTTTGGCAAAATTGATCGCCGCCGGCGATGGGTTGAGATGCTCGAGGTCGAAGCGTTCAACCATTTGGTCGAGGGTCATGACGTCATCAGCCGCGACCCCCCACCCCATCAGCACGATCCAATTAAGAACTCCCTCCGGGGTGAAGCCCAGGTCCTGCATGTCTTTGAGGAAAATCGAATAGCCGTCTTTCATGGCCTCGGTGGTCTCGCGCTTGGACATTTTGCCCTTACCGCTGGGTTTCAGGAATACCGACAGATGCACCCAGACCGGTTCATCCCATCCGAACGCGCGTACGATATTTACATGCAGTGGAAACGTACTCAGCCATTCCGACCCGCGGATGACATGCGTGATATTCATCAGGTGGTCATCCACCATCGCAGCCAGGTGATAGGTGGGACCTCCACTGGAAGTTACGATGACATAGTCGCCAATATTCGTATTTTCAACGGTGATATCTCCCCGTAACAGGTCATGGGCAGTTGTGGCACCATCCTCCGGCATCTTGAATCGTATGACGTGCTTTTCCCCAGCGGCGACTCGCCGGGCAGCTTCGTCGGGGGATAACCGCCGGCAGGTCCCGTCATAGCGCTGAGATTCCTTGCGCTTTTGCTGATCCTGGCGCATTTTTTCGAGGCGTTCTGGCGAGCAAAAGCAGGGGTAGGCGTGATCCTTCGCGACGAGTATTTTTGCATGTTCCCGGTAGATTTCCAACCGCTCTGTCTGCCGGTAGGGACCATAAGGTCCGCCAATATCAGGACCCTCGTCATATGGAATCCCCAGCCAGCGTAATCCGTCCACGATCTCCTGTTCCGCCCCGGGGACATATCGCTTTTGGTCGGTGTCCTCAATGCGCAGCACGAATTTTCCGCCGGTTCGCCTGGCAAGCAGGTAATCATAAAGCGCTGTACGGGCGCCACCCAGGTGCAGGTGACCCGTCGGTGAGGGTGCAAATCGCACCCGTGCAGGTGTAGACTCCATCAAATCCTCCGGGGTTTATCTGTTTCGTTATTCAATACAGACTCAAGAAAATCAGAATTCCAAAGGCTTATGCCTCAGAATAACACTTTCAACCAGCCCAATCCCAGCCATCAAGGTTACGAGGCCTGATCCGCCATAGCTGATGAAAGGTAAGGGAAGACCGGTTACTGGGATCAGGTTCAGGTTGACGGCAATATTGACGATCGATTGAAAGGCCATCAGGATCGCCACACCATAACACAACATGGCACCGAAGGGGTCGCGCGCAATTCGCGCACCACGCAAGATGCGCAGGATGATAAAGATCAATAATCCCATCAGTAACACAGTTCCGATCAACCCGAACTCTTCGGCGGTCGCGGAGAAAATAAAATCAGTGTGGCGCACTTTCAGGAAACGAAGTTGTACCTGGGTACCGTGTCCGTACCCCTGCCCAAACCATCCGCCGGACCCGATCGCGATCAATGCCTGTTGCACATTGTAGACCGCGCCATGGGTCGCATTGGGATCAGGGAAAAAGAAATTTAAGATGCGTTGCTGCTGGTATTCCTGCAGAAACGGAAAAGCCGCAATCACTGCCATGACTGCGCCCACGCCAATCATGATCACATGCCTGAGCTGCACCCCATTGACCCAAACCATCGCCGCCCAGATGGCCATGATGACGATGACATTGCTTAAGTTGGGCTGGATCAAAATCCAAAATGCCAGACCGCCGGCGATCGCCAGGCTTGTGGCCAGCCAGCGTAAATCGCGAGGATTATTGTAGGTGCGATCGAAATAATAGGCCAGGGACATGATAACGACGATTTTAGCCAGTTCGGTGGGCTGAATGGAAATCAGTCCGGTTTCGATCCAACGGGCTGCACCAAATCGTGCATTCCCTACAACAGCCAATGACGCGACGAACACCATGGTGGTCAGGTAAATAATGCGAATAACCGCCCCCCAGTAGTGGTAGTCAACTACGGAAAGAATTAAAATGACCGCCAGTCCAATCGCCGCAAATACGATTTGACGGTTCGCCAATCCCGCCAGTGTTTCGTTTCCAGCAATGGCGGAACGGATCATGGCAGCACCGAACGCGTTTGCCATAATCACCGCTCCGAGCAGCCAAAAATCAAAGTGTAGCCAGAACGCTCCGCGCATAACCTATCCAGCCCGGCGGCGTGGCACACTCCTCAGGGGAATATCCGCAACCAGACGTTGTGAACGACCCTCGTGCTCTACGTTAATTCGCACGGTGGAGGGATCGATATCCACATGCCGTGAAATGACTTCAATTAACTCAGCCTGCAGGATTTCCAGCACCGCAGGTGTGATATCCGTACGATCATGGATTAATACAAGCTGCAGACGTTCTTTTGCATTTTGGGCGCTTTTTGGCTTGTGCCCCAGCACGCGATTCAAGAAGTCCATCTCTACTCTCCTCCCTTCGCGAATTTCGTCAGCCGCGACCACAATCCATCGTGATCTTCCAGGTCAATAAAAGGCACATGCTGACCCTGGAGCCGTTGAGAAATATTTATAAATGCCTGGCTGGCTTTACTTTTCCCGTCCAATACAATTGGCGTTCCACGGTTGGAACTGACGATTACATTCTCATCTTCGGGTACTATCCCGACCAGTTCAATCGCCAGTAGATCCAGCACATCATCCACAGAAAGCATGTCGCCACGCTTGACCATGGACAGGTTCAATCGATTAATGATCAACCCTTGATCAGTCTTGCCCTCGGCCTCGAGCAGGCCAATCACTCGATCCGCATCGCGGACTGCCGAGACTTCGGGATTGGTCACGATTAATACTTTATCAGCCGGAGCGATCGAGTTGCGAAAACCACGTTCGATTCCCGCCGGGGAATCGATAAGGACCCATTCGCATTCCTGGCGCAGCTCATCGCATAATCGGACCATATCACTGGGAGAAACCGCATTCTTATCGCGAGTTTGCGCGGCAGGGATCAAGAATAATTCCGGAAGACGTTTATCGCGAATCATCGCCTGCCGTAAACGACATCGGCCTTCAACGACATCCACAATGTCATAAACAATGCGGTTCTCGAGTCCCATAATAACATCGAGGTTTCTCAATCCGATATCACCATCGATGCAAACGACTTTTCTTCCGTCCTGGGCAAGCCCAACGGCAATATTCGCAACAGCGGTGGTTTTGCCGACACCGCCCTTTCCTGATGCAATGGTCACCACTTTAGCAGTCATAGCTCAACTCGATATCTGAAATTAGAAGTATTATTTCCATAAACACCGATTTCGACCCGGTGAGAAAATCTACACTCTGAGATGGGGATCATCCCGGATGCCAGGGTTCTGCCTCAAGATGCCCTTCTTTTAGGCGAGCCATTTCAGGATAAGGCTGGCTGCGTCGTTCTGGCGTGGTAGCAATTTCGGTGGCTATCCGAAGTTGCGTGGGTGATAAATCAAGAGCGCATACGACTGCATCCTTATCACCTTGCGCTCCCGCATGTACGACCCCCCGCAATCGGCCCCATACGATCACGCTGCCAGAGGCGATAATTTCCGCGCCGGGATTGACATCACCCAGCACGACCACATTTCCTTCATGTTCCAGTCGTACTCCCGACCGGACTGTCCGTTTGACCCACATCGCAGAATCTTCAGCAGAGGGTTCATGAACCTGGGTGATCGTGTCGGGTCTCAGCTTGGAGAGCCGAGTCGCAAGACCAAGGATCTGGGCGGTATTTTCGGTTGCTGATGAATTACTTAGTACCGCCCATAACGTAATACCGCGTTCTGATAACTCATCTCGAAGGGCTGTCATTTCCACGACGTGTAAATCCTGGGGTCCAACATCGAGAGCGAGCCGAGCACCTTTAAAGAAATCCGATTTTTCGTCGATTTGTCCAAGCAGTGCGGTGTGCAAGACACTCCACCCTGCTTCCCCCAGAGTTACAAGCAAACCATCTCGCAAACCTTTAATCTGAACAAGGTTGGAATCACTCATTCTGTGCCTTTAGTCGTGACAAATTATAGCATACGGCAGGAATAAATAAGTCATCCTTCCCCACTGGAAATTATAGCATAAAGACGGCTATACGATAACTATTTTATGGTTAGTCTTTTACAGGGGATAGCAAAGCCGGGGAATTTAATTGCGCTAATAATAAATTATCCGCCTCCGCCAGTAGACTGGCCGGCATCGATTGCCTTTATTTTGAAATAGGCGTCCATAATCAGGCGAACGAGTGGCGCAGCGACCACGCCACCTTCACCACCGTTGTACATAAAAGCAATAATAACAACTTCAGGATCATCATAAGGGGCATAAGCTACTGTCCAGGCGTGTGTAGGCCATAAACCAAACTGGCATCGATTCTGAGAACGGGCTACATCGTCACAGTATTCTGCTGTGCCTGTTTTTCCAGCCACCGCGATGGGATAGTTCAAGAAAGTATCTGCCCGGTGCAACGTGCCACGTGCCTCCAACACAGCCAGGCGCATCCCTGTTTGCACTTGCTGGACAACAAATGGATCCACGGTTTTCATTTTGTCGGTTGGCTCACAATATCCTTCCACACAATTAAAGTCAGCGATGACAGGGTCTGTCGTGATATCCCAGCGCTTCTTGGGAACAAAAGGTGAAATCTGAAAATCCCCTTTACCTGTTGGTTTGTCTGAAACGGTAAATTTCGCAGGATTGAACCATTTTTCAACTACTTTTCCTTCACTATCAACGACCTGGCGGATTATAGTCGGTTTCATGAGAAGACCGTCATTGGCAATGGTTGCTGCTGACTGCAGGACCTGCAATGGCGTCGACAGTACATAACCTTGCCCGACGCTTGCGATGTAAGTATCACCTGTGGACCAGTTTTCACCAAGGTTGATACGTTTCCACTGAGGGGTCGGGATTAACCCATCCGCTTCGCCGAGCAATTCGATGCCGCTTTGGGTGCCATAGCCGATTGCACGAGCATATTCTGCGAGACGTTGCGGCCCCAGACCTTGCGGGATTTCATTTTTATATCCGCCGCCCAACTTATAAAAACAGACATTGCTCGAATACGCGATACAGTGCAGAAAATCGATCTTGCCGAACCCCTCGGGGTTCTTATCAAATATCCAATCTCTAAATGGCCGCTGGTTGTTCTCCGTGCAGGGCTCATTCGGTGAAAAACGTTCACACAGAGTAATTTGGCCTGGTGCGTCAATTATCTGATCAAGCGTAACAACGCCCTCGTTTAAAGCACCAGTAGCGGTAGAAAGTTTGAACACAGAGCCGGGTGGGTATTCGGCAGAAATCGCATAATTAAGCAAGGGGTGGCGCGGATCCTGTTCGAGCTGGTTGTAATAATAGGCAGGGATTATTCGGGCCATTCTGTTATTTTCATAGTTTGGCCATTGAACCATTGCCAGGATTTCTCCTGTTTTGGGGTTCATGGCAATGGCCACCCCGCTTGATATACGCTGTTGACCCGTATCACCATAATAAAAGGTGTTCCACGAGTTGATTTCCCCGACCAGTGCCGCTTCTGCCGCCGATTGCAACCGAGCGTCAATTGTAAGATAAACATCATTTCCCGGCACTGGAGCAACAGGGGCTTCGACGTTGCGCAATATTTGACCTGCAACGTCTCGCTCTACCACTCGCGTGCCGTTCTTCCCTGCAAGCAAATCCTGCATGGAGGCTTCAACGCCGGCATAGCCTACTTTATCGCGGTTAGCAACGAATCCCAACTGCTCATAGGCATTCACTTTATTCGCGGGGATAGGTCCAAGAAATCCGATCAGGTTTGCAGTCATTTCACCTGTTGGATAATCCCGTACGGGTTCAATCTCGATGTCCACCCCTGGCCAATCTACGGCTTTTTGTCGAATGGCCATCGCCAGTGTTTCATCAATATTACATATTATTCTTACCGGACTATACGGGGCGAGGGAATCGCCCAGTTCAACCAACTGTGTAATACCCGGTCCCGGCACACAGGCAGATACTTTCTTGGCATCTTCCACCGTGCCTTGATTGACAGGTACATCGATCAACTCAGACAACTGTCTATATATATCTTGAATATCCGATTGGTCATCCGGCAGGAGAGCTGGTGTAATCACAACATTATAGGATGCAATGTTCCTCGCCAGAATGTAACCATTCCGGTCATAGATGATTCCCCGCGGAGCTGGATCACTGATGTCCTTAATCCGATTGTTTATTGCCCGGGCAGTCCAGAGGTCACCCTCCAGAATCTGAAGGTTGAACAACCGTATGGCCAAGATTGAAAAGCCAACCAGAACCATCCCGTAGACAATCCAAATTCTCCATCCGGCAAAATACGATCGGGTCGGAGTTGGAGATGGCGTAGTAGTTGATGAACTCATAGTTCCTCATTCATTGGATACATCCATAACCCTAAATCTCGCATGATAGCACTAATGGGCAAAGCGATCAATAAGTTGAGCAATACGCTGGGCAGCACAATCAGGCTAAATGCATCATTGATAGTTATAGCATCACCGGATGCCGCCAAAGAAACAAAAGAAATTGTCTGAAATATCAATGTGCCAATAAACGTGACAAAGAACATTGCCAAAATGGGTAATTCCCAAACGCGTTTAAGAACCAGCCTGGCTAGACCAACTACTGCAAGGTAACCCGAGATTGTCGCAACAAGCGGCACGCCGGATGCAAATCCGATCATCAAGCCACCCAGCACCGCCCAATGCCAAGCAGTATCAACCTGCTCTTGAAGCGCCCAGGCTGCAAGAACGACCAACATCAAATCAGCCGAACCTGAAAGCAACTGTAAACGGGCGACGATGGTGGTTTGTAGAATCACCACGAGCGCCAGTATTGGAAATGCGAGTAGTTTTCTAATCACGGTGATGAGGCGGGGACTAATGGGCTAATGTCAACCGGACGAAAGTTGACAATGACCAAAACTATTTCCAATCGGGAAAAATCCACCACTGGCTGGACAGTCGCCTCCTGAAACAAATCGCTCTCACGTTTGCGTACATTACTCACCTGGCCGACCAGCAGATCGGGAGGATATTCCCCTCCCAAGCCCGACGTCAGCGCCACATCGCCCGTCTGGATGTTCACATCCTGTGACAGCATATCCAGATTTAAATCTCCGCTCACCGAACCTTTCATTAATGCATCAGCACCCGAATTTTGCAGAAACACACTTACCACAGAAGAAGGATCAGTGATTAATTCGACGCGCGCTGCTCCGCCGATCACAGCATCCACCCGGCCGACAAGACCCTGATTCGTAACTACAGGCATCCCGCGATGGATGCCGTCATTTGAACCGCGATTAATAATGACATAATGGAGGAAAGGGCTTGGGTCGCGGCCGATGACAGCCGCCGCCTTATAGGTGTTAGTGGGATTTGAACGTGAAAAATCGACCAGTGCGGCGAGTGTATCAGTCTCTGCAACTTTATTTTGAAGTTCAATAACCTGTGCTTGCAAGCGGGAAATCTCAGCCTCTAATTCAGCATTACGCTGCCTAAGTGCCGCGACATCACGGGGGACAGTTAAAAAGTCAGCAATGGCAAGATACCTGGTGGAAACCCAGGTTTGAAAGTTGACCAAAGAGCCGCTGAATATGTTCGATACTGGATTGAGGTAGCCGCTCAACGCAAGCGCCAGAATTCCAGCCACCACCAGGAATATGATGGTTGTCTGCAACGAGCGGGAAAGATAATTTTTCATGTCAGGGTTCAGTAATACTTAAAATTATACTAATACAAAGCTTGATTAATTACTTAAATATTATGACGAGTGCTGCCTCTTTCGAGGCTGACCAGATAATTACGCATGCGATCGAAATCTTCGAGGATAAGACCTGCACCCCGTGCGACACAAGTGAGCGGATCCTCTGCCTGCCATACTCTCAAATTAAGGTCTTCGGTTAGACGATCGGATAATCCCTGCAATAGAGCGCCACCGCCCGCAATGCAAATTCCATTATCCATTAGATCCGATACGATTTCCGGTGGAGCCTCATCAAGTGCGTCCCGGATAGTATCCACAATCACCTGCACGGAGCTGGAAAGCGACTCGCGAATCTCGATCGATGATATTTCGATTGATTCGGGCAACCCTGTCACTAAATTCCGGCCTCTCACTTCCATCGTCTTCTCTGTTGCGAGAGGGTAAGCAGACCCAATGCTTATCTTTATTTGCTCAGCAACACCCTCTCCGACCAGCAGGTTATATTTATTGCGGATGTACTGAACAACATCCTGATCCATCTCATCTCCTGCTACACGCAATGATCGAGAAACTACAACCCCGCCCATGGACAATACCGCGACTTCCGCCGTTCCTCCACCGATATCCACCACCATCGAGCCTTTGACCTCCGCCACGGGCAGGCCTGCTCCCAAAGCCGCTGCAACAGGCTCCTCGATCAGATAGGCTTCGCGAGCCCCGGCTGAAATCGTCGCATCATAAACAGCCCTTTTCTCAACCTCAGTAACGCCTGCAGGGATTCCAATCACAACCCGTGGGCGAGGCAAGGGGACAATACTTTGTTCGTGCACCTGACCAATAAAATAAGTCAACATGCCCTGAGTGATATCAAATTCGGAAATTACGCCATCGCGAACAGGGCGTACCGTGATAAGGTTACCAGAAGTGCGCCCCATCATTTCCTTGGCTTTCAATCCAACCGCTTGGGGTTCACGAGTGCGCTTGTCTATCGTTACCCAGGAAGGTTCATTAATAACAATGCCCTTACCTCGCACGTAGACCAGGGTGTTGGCTGTTCCAAGGTCGATACCGATGTCGAGTGAAAAAAGACCCAGAAGCCAGTTGATTGGATTAAAAGCCAAATTCTACTCCAGTGAGCATGGTTTTACGGGATACCAGCAAAATATTATAACATGAGATAACTTTTCTCCAATTCGTAACCTTATAAGATGATTAGGGTTTATAAATTATGCAAAATGCCCAATTATTATCCAATTATGAGGAGGAATTATGGGAAAAGTAGCGATTGTTACAGATAGTTCAGCATATATCCCCAAAGATTTGGTCAAGAATTTAAATATAACCGTGGTGCCTCTGGTAGTCATTTGGGGAGACGAAACGCTCGAGGACGGTGTGGACATTTTTCCAGAGCAATTCTACAACCGGCTTAAGACGGCGAAAGCATTGCCAACCACATCGCAAGCATCAGTACCCAATATGCATAAGGCTTTTTCCAGTCTCTTAGAACAGGGATATGATGTGTTGGGCATTTTCCTCTCCGCGAAGCTCTCTGGAACAATGCAATCTGCCAATCAAGGACGGGATGAATTGACCTCCGGTAAAGAAAAAATTACTCTGGTCGACTCGTTTACGACAGCCATGGCAATGGGTTTTCATGTCATGGCGGCTGCCAAAGTTGCTGCACAAGGTGCGACGGTTAATGAGTGTAAGAGAATCGCCGAAAATGCTCAAAAGCATAGTGGCGTGTATTTTGTAGTCGAGACACTTGAGTTCCTGCACCGCGGCGGACGTATCGGAGGCGCAAGACGCTTCCTAGGTTCTGTGTTGAATATCAAGCCCATTTTGACGATTGCTGATGGCAAGGTTGAGGCAGCCGGTTCCGTTCGAACAAAAGCCAAGGCAATGAACCATATCATTGAACTCGTCCACGAGCAATGCAAAGGTAAAAGCAATGTGCATCTAGCCACCTTGCATGCCAATTCTTTACAGGACGCCCGGGAAATCCTCCACAAAGCCGGAGAGGGGCTGAATCCGGTAGAATCTGTTCTATCTGAGGTCAGTCCAGCTATCGGCACCCACACGGGTCCAGGAACGGTAGGATTGGCATATCTACACACTTTGTAGCATAAAACATTAAATGTATATCAACGTAAAACTCCAGCGGCAATTTTCCCGCTGGGGTTTTTTATTAATACCCATTAATTGGAATTCGGTGGTTCACCCTTCACATATATGCCCTCATAGTGCGATTCTACTCATGAGATCGGGAGGCCCTGATATAAGGTTATAATTCAAGTATGTCTGCCCGCCCAAATCCCCTCGTGATTGGTCTCGCCGGTGGTTCCGGCTCGGGAAAGACTACCGTCGCGAATGAGGTGATCCAGCGCGTCGGGGCTCACAATATCGCTTATTTGCCACATGACGCATATTACAAAGAACTTGGTCACTTGCCTCCAAACCTTCGGGCGCAGATAAACTTCGATCACCCAGACTCGCTTGAAAACGAGTTAATGATCCAGCATATTCTATCTCTTAAAGCCTATAAGCCTGTTGCCCTGCCGGTCTATGATTTCTCCAAACACAGCCGAACAAAACAGACCATCGAGGTCAAACCACAGCGGATTATTTTAGTGGAAGGTATCTTGATCTTTGCTGTGCCCGAATTGCGCAATTTATTTGACGTCAAAATTTTTGTCGATACCGATTCAGACATCCGTTTTATTCGGCGTCTACAACGGGATATCACCGAACGCGGAAGAACGACTGAATCCGTCGTAAATCAATATCTGACCACAGTACGACCTATGCATTTGGAGTTTGTTGAGCCTTCCAAACGCTATGCGGACGTAATAATCCCCGAGGGCGGTTTTAACACCGCAGCACTGGATTTGGTAGTTGCGCGATTGGAAGCACTCTTACGATAATAGAACCAATTATCCTGATCATAACAATACTAGAAAGGAATATCTTATGGGAAATGGAAAGCAATGGAAGAATCCACCTGTAATGGCGATCGATTCCAAGAAAAAACATCAAGCAACACTCCACACCGAAAAAGGCAATATCGTTTTGGAGCTTTTCTCAGACAAGACTCCTAACACAGTTAATAACTTTGTTTTCCTGGCAAAGGAAGGGTTTTATGACAGTGTGATCTTCCATAGGGTGATAGCCAATTTCATGTCACAGAGTGGAGATCCGACCGGTTCAGGGCGTGGTGGTCCAGGTTATACATTTGCAGATGAATTTGATCCTTCACTCAAACATAACAAACCTGGTGTATTGTCCATGGCGAACGCAGGTCCTGCTACGAACGGGTCGCAATTCTTTATCACTCATGTTCCGACTCCCTGGCTGGATGGGAAACACAGCATTTTTGGTCAAGTCATCGGCGGGATGGATGTCTTAATGTCTGTTCCTCCGCGCGATCCGATGCGCCCGGAATATCCCGGGGTAAAGATCAACAGTGTTTCCATCACTGAAAGCTAATTCCGTAAAAGATTGAAGTATTTCAGCCCCTCTTCTCCTCTTACCGATTCATGAAGCTTAACCGCACTGCCATCTTGCGTGGAATTAGCTTTATCGCTGTTGTTGCAATCAGCGTCTGGATTTTCAGTATTAGAGATCATGCTGCCCAACTGGCGTCTTATGGTTATCCGGGCATCTTTATAATTGCGATGCTCGCCAACGCAACAGTTCTGCTTCCAGCCCCTGGCGTTGCGATTGTTTTTGCCATGGGTAGCATCTTCAACCCCTGGCTGGTTGCGCTCTTCGCAGGCAGCGGTGCTGTAGTTGGAGAATTGGTAGGGTATCTGGCAGGTTACAGCGGACAAGGTATCGTTGAACATTCTGAAGTTTTCGCTCGAATTGAACCCTGGGTGCGGCGATACGGTGTATTTGCGATTTTTATCTTCGCCGCGCTGCCAAATCCTTTTTTTGACATCGCTGGTATTGCGGCCGGAATTATGAAAATGCCTGTACTACAATTCTTCACAGCATGCTGGTTGGGACAACTTGTGAAAATGCTCGCTTTCGCTTTTGCGGGTTCAGCCTCAATTAATTGGCTGGACAATTTGATGAAGTGAAATAAACACAAGAAGAAGGAGAATTAAATGACAAACTACAAGAAAATCGATGGATACCTGGAGACTCATCTTGACGAAAGCATAGCTGAACTCTCTCGACTAGCCGCGCAGCCCTCAGTAGGAGCCCAAAATTTAGGGATGACTGAATGCGCGCTGCTGGTAGCAGATATGTTGAAAGAACGCGGATTTTCTGCTGAGATTCAACCCACCGGCGGTGCGCCAGTTGTCTTTGGCGAGCGAAAAGGAAAGACTAATAAGACCATCCTGTTCTATAACCATTATGATGTACAACCTCCCGAACCACTGGAATTGTGGGAATCCCCGCCCTTTGAACCCAGTCTGCGGGAAGGCAAGCTCTACGCACGAGGCGTCAGTGATGATAAGGGGCATATTACCAGCCGGTTGTTCGCCATAGATGCTTTGCTCGCTGAAGGCGAGCTCCCCTGCAACGTGAAATTTATCATTGAAGGGGAAGAAGAGACTTCAAGCGTCCACTTGCATGATTTTGTCCTAAAAAACAAGGACAAGCTGGCTGCTGATGCTTGTATTTGGGAGTTTGGCGGTATCGACCACCGCGGAATCCCGATGCAATACCTTGGTTTACGCGGTATCTGCTACGTAGAACTATGGGTCGAGACAGCCGCCACGGATGTTCACTCCGGGCTTGGAGGATCCATACTCCCCAATGCGGCCTGGCGACTTGTCTGGGCGCTTCGTAGCCTTAAAGGGTCGGATGAGCGGATTCGGATCCCGGGTTTTTATGATAAAGTGCTTAAGCCTTCTCCTCGGGACATTGCTCTCATTGAAGCTCTTCCCGAGGTTTCAGAAGAATACAAAACCCGATTTGGAGTGAAAAATTTCATCAAGGGATTGAAAGGCGGAGTAGAATTGAGAATTGCCGAAGTATTCGATCCCACCTGTACGATTTGCGGTTTGACCAGCGGTTACCAGGGGAAAGGCAGCAAGACTGTCCAACCAGCACGCGCTTCTGCCAAAGTGGATTTTCGCCTCGTACCAGATCAGAGACCGGATGAGATTCTAAAACTGCTCAGAGCCCACCTGGATGCAGAGGGTTTTTCTGATGTTCAGATCGACTTCCTGGGCGGCGAACTCCCTGCGCGCACTGACCCAGACGAGCCTTTTATCAAACTGGTCGTCGATACTTCCAAGGAGATCTACGGGGTGCCAATGGAAATCGTTCCAATGGTCGGAGGCTCCGGGCCGAATTACCCCTTCATCCATGACCTGCACCTGCCAGTCGCCACGGCTGGATTGGGATACCCCGACACGCGTGCACATGCACCCAATGAAAATATACGGGTCGATCTGTATTTGCTACATGCCAGACACATGACGCGCGTTATTAATGAGTTCGCAAAATAAATACCCGTAAGGGATTAAAACAATGATTTAACACCAACCAGGAGGTAGGAATGCTCGTCGGCGAAAGAATGTCCAGACCCGTAATAACCATATCACCCGATATGCCCATCTCCGAAGCGATGAACCTGATAAAAATCGAACATGTTCGACGTTTCCCAGTGGTGAAAGATGGGAAATTACTGGGGATCGTCTCAGACAAAGATTTGCTTAATGCGTCTCCTTCTCCTGTGACTACCCTCAGTATTTGGGAGATGAATTATCTGCTCAACAAAATCACGGTCAGTGAGGTTATGGTTAAGAATGTTTTGACTTTAACTGAAGACACTCCAATTGAGCAAGCCGCGCGCATCATGGCGGATAATAAAATTGGTGGTCTACCCGTCATGCGAGATGGCGCAGTGGTTGGTATTATCACCGAGACCGATATATTCAAGATGTTCCTTGAGATATTAGGCGCGCGAGAAATGGGTATACGGGTAACTGTTCTTGTAAAGGAGCAACCCGGTGAACTCGCCAAACTTACTAAAGCAGTGACAGACGCAGGTGGTGATTTCATCGCATTTGGCATGTTTACCGGTTTGGACTCGACCAATAAGATGGTCACCTTCAAGGTCACCCGTATTTCTTTGGATGATCTCAAGAAAGCCATTACACCAATTGTCAAAGAGGTAGTGGATATCCGTTCTTCTTAGATTGGATTAGATAGAATTGAACGGGTCGGCATTTCTGCCGACCCGTTCTTATTTTGGCTTTATCACACGAGTCTTATTTGACACATCTTTCTTTCTCTTGCCATGTAAGAGTCGTGACGGCTGCGGTGGCACATCACTCTTAAGAGCCAAAACCTCCTGCGGTGTCAACGGTCGCCATTCCTTTGGTTTAAGATTTCCAAGGTGAAGCGTTCCCATACGAACACGGATAATTCTTACGACGGGTAAACCGGTTTTCATGCCCATTTCACGTATCTGCCGTTTGTGTCCCTCCTTCAAGGTAACACGCAGCCACATCCCTTTGCCGGATTCGCTTTCAGCACGCACATCAGCGGGACGAGTTTTATAACCATCCTCAAGCACGACTCCGCGACGCCAGGCGGAAAGTTGCTCCTGGTCTGGATGTCTCGCCACCAAAACGCGGTATTCCTTCTCGTGCTCGTAGCGCGGATGCTGCAGCTTTTGAGCCAGATCCCCGTCGTTGGTCATCAGGATCAAACCCTCACTTTCAAAATCAAGACGCCCGACCGGATAAAGTCGTTCTACCAGTGGGATGAGGTCGCAGACCGTAGGGCGGGTATCCCCCGGTTCAGGTTCGACTGTTGATAGATAAAATTTCGGTTTGTTGAGCGCGATATGGATTTTTTGCTCAGGGGATTTAACTATTCTTCCGTCAACTGTGATCTTGTCTTTTGCGGGATCGGCTTTCTGCCCAATCTCGGCGACAGCCTTATTGACTCGAACGCGTCCAGCCTTAATTAATTCTTCACAGGCACGTCTGGAGCCTATCCCCGCTCCAGCCAGTATTTTCTGCAATCGCTCTTCCATTGCACTTCATTCCTTTAGAACAGACATATCTTTATTTTCTTCGCCTGGTTCGGGGAGTGTAAGCGGAGGAAGCTCTCCCAGCGAGTTCAACCCGAAATACTGCAGAAAGTCTGGAGAGGTTCCATATAAAATCGGGCGGCCAGGTCCGTCAGCGCGACCGACTTCCTGCAATAATCCTTTCATCAGCAGGGATTTCATCACTCCGTCGCTATTTACACCGCGGATCGAATCTATCTGGGGGCGTGTCACCGGTTGCTGGTAGGCGATGATCGCCAGGGTATCCAAGGCTGCACGACTCAGGTGGCTGGTGGCTTCAAGACCCAGGAACGTCTCAATTTGATTGGCCATTTGCGGTGCTGTCGTCAATTGTACTCTTCCAGAATGCCTCTGCAGGCGCAACCCGCGCAGGTGAAGTTCTTCTTCCAGGGCAGCCAGACCTCTTTCAATTTCTGTGACTGGCATTTCAAGTGCTGTAGCAAGCTGGTGAGCAGCCACGGGCTCGCCTGCTACAAATAATAAACCTTCCAAAAGCGCTGTCAGGGATAGTTCAGGCAATTTGGATTCTGTCATGCTATAATAACTCCCGCTCGAATTTTAATTTCGTATTTTCGTGGCGAACGCGGGGTGATCCCGCATATGAGGAAAATAATGTATAAAATCCGAATTTTCTTAGCTACCGTAGTGCTACTGTTGGCAGCGCTCGCGTGCAGGATGAATCTAGGCGGTCCAACTCCCTCCGGTCAGCCCATCCCTGTCTCAACCGAAGCTGCCGGAAGTCTTCAGCAGCAATTTGAACAGGCACTTCAAAGTTCAGGCCAAAATGGGCAATTAACACTGACCATCAATGAAACTCAACTAACCTCGCTCTTGGCAGCCAAACTATCATCCCTGCCAGATCCGTTTCTTACAGAACCACAGGTTTACCTGCGTGATGGGCAAATGCAGATCTATGGCAAGGCCAAACGCGGTTATTTTGAAGCTAATGTCGGTATCGTTTTAACCGCCAGCATTGATGCGAACAGCCTGCCTCTAATCGAAGTGACTTCGGCTGACTTCGGACCCATCCCGGTGCCGGATAATTTGAACAAAACAATATCCTCCATGGTACAGGAGGCTTATACCGGAGCCCTGGGGCCTCTCGCTACAGGCTTCGCGCTTGATTCAATCGTCATCACAGATGGAGTGATGACGCTTAAGGGTCGCATCCGATAGGCTAAAGATTATACCAGCATCCCAATGGTGACATGTGTGATCGAGACATCTAAGACCCACCGCAACCAGAACCTGCTTCTAGGTATTCTGGTAAGTTTGGTGTTGCTGTTGGACGGATGCAGTCCGCCACAAGTTTCTCAAGCGGAAGCCCAGATCACCATTCCATTGACAGCGGACGGCGAAACTAAAGAAATTACTGTCTTAACTGGGAGTAGTGTAGACAGTGCCCTGAAAACTGCCGGGATCACTCTGGGCAGCCTTGACCGCGTTGAGCCGACGCTTTATACCGTGCTCAATAACGGCGATATGATTAAAGTCATTCGCGTCCGTGAAGAGTTTAAGACAGTGCAGGAAGTCATTCCCTTTGAAAGACAAACTGTCCGTACCGAGTTACTTCCAGATGGAAAAACACGTATTTCACAACCCGGGGAAAACGGTTTGCGTGAACTGACCTTTCGCCGGCTTTATGAAGACAACGTAGAGACTGGCGATCCATCTATCGTAAAGACGGTTGTATTAGTACAGCCTGTTCCGGAGATCATGCTGGTGGGAGCGCAATCCCCCTTTGCACCCTTACAGTTCCCTGGAAAATTGGCATATATCTCTGGTGGTAATGCCTGGATTATGGAAGGATCTACCGCAAACCGGCAAACGGTCATCACAACCGGTGATTTGGATGGACGGGTGTTTGTCATCTCGCCCAAAGGTGATTGGCTGCTCTTTACTCGCAAGTCCACTAAACCAGTGGATGAAGAAATCAACACCCTCTGGGTGATTAATCTTATCGAGCCGCAAGCCAAACCGATCAACTTAAAAGTCTCGAACGTTGTCCATTTTGCATCCTTTGTACCTGGCCTATCTCAGACTATCGCTTATACAACTGTAGAACCGCGTACTACCGCACCCGGCTGGCAGGCAAATAATGACCTCACTTTCCGAAAATTCAGTGCTGCGGGTGCAGTTGGCGAACCTGCTGAAATTATTGAACCCAACACAGGTGGAGTCTATGGCTGGTGGGGCACCAATTACATTTGGTCACCGAATGGTGACAGCCTTGCCTATGCCCGACCTGATGGAATTGGTCTGGTTGATATTAAAGAAAAATCACTCAAGTCTTTGTTGGATAATGTTCCACTGCAGACCGGCAGTGATTGGACGCTCATCCCGGGTCTCGCCTGGGGTGCGGATGGAAAATCTCTTTTTACCGTAACCCATGCCCCTCCCCCTGGTCTTGTCAAGCCGGAAGAGTCGCCCTACTTCGATTTAACCGCACTCTCGCTTGCCAATAGTGCGAATGTGCAAATGGTGGAACAGAGTGGCATGTTTGCTTACCCATCCGCCTCATCTCTGAGGTCAATTGGAGATGAGAAATCATATAAGATAGCTTTCTTGCAGGCGATTTTCCCTGACCAAAGTGACAGCAGCCGTTACAAACTGGTAATCATGGATCGCGATGGTTCAAATCGGAGTGTGATATTCCCACCCGAAGGCTCTGCGGGCTTGGCACCGCAAACACCAGTTTGGGCTCCGGCTCCGCTTGAGGAACAACAAGGGGATTTTTTAGCTTTCGTATACCAGGGAAATCTCTGGCTGGTGGATATTGCGACTGGACGATCACACCAAATCACCGGTGACGGACTGGTGAGTAAAATCGACTGGAAATAAAGTTTTACTGCAGCCATTACATGGATGAATTGGAAACTGGCGCAGTAAATCCTGGAGGACATAATGCGTATTCTTATCACAGGGGCGGCAGGCTTTCTTGGTTCTCACCTAAGCGACAGACTTATCGCAGATGGTCATGATGTCGTGGGGATGGACAATTTTGTCACGGGGAGTCCGGAAAACATCGCTCATTTAGCCGGGAACTCAAAATTCACTTTTTACCGGCACGATGTTTCAAACTATATCTTTATCCCCGGAAAAGTGGATGGTGTCCTGCATTTTGCATCACCAGCAAGCCCTAACCCCGCATCACCCTATGGTTATTTCAACCTTCCCATCCAGACGATGAAAGCGGGAGCTCTGGGTACGCATAATACGCTCGGTGTTGCCAAAGCGAACAATGCGCGTTATTTGCTTGCTTCGACCAGCGAAATCTATGGAGACCCTGTCGAACATCCACAGAAGGAAACCTATGCCGGGAACGTGGACCCCGTCGGAATGCGGGCTGTCTACGATGAGGCGAAACGGTTTGCAGAATCCCTGACCATGGCCTATCATCGTCATCACGGTGTGAATACACGCATCGTGCGAATTTTCAACACCTATGGGCCACGCATGGATCTGGAAGATGGACGCGCGCTCCCCAACTTCCTCAAACAATCCCTGCTTGGTCAACCACTAACGGTTTACGGGGATGGTTCGCAGACACGATCATTTTGTTATGTGGACGATCTCATCGATGGAATTATACGGCTACTTTATTCAGAAGAGCACCTGCCAGTTAACATAGGAAATCCCATCGAGATGACTGTGCTTGAGTTTGCCGAGACCATCAACCGGGTTACTGGTAATCTCACCGGAGTTACTTTCGTTCCGGATGGAAGAAGCACAAGAGATCCTCAGCGCCGGCAACCAGACATTACGCGCGCCCGTACCCTTTTGGGGTGGGAACCTAAAACAACACTGGAAGAAGGTATTTCCCGTACAATTCCATACTTTAAACAAAAACTGGGGCTGGCGTGACGGTAGTTTTGCGAAATCCGGTCGAGCGGACAAGGTTCCTGAAGTTCCTGGTTGTGGGCATCATCGGCGCCGTCGTAGACTTCGGGATGATGAACTTGCTGACCTATCTTTTTAACACGCCATTGGTTTTTGCCGGAACAATCTCCTTCATTTGTGCAGTAAGCAGCAATTTTATCTGGAATCGCTATTGGACTTATCCCGATTCCCGCTCCCGCCCACTCATAAAACAACTGGCCATATTTTTCATCGTAAACGTTGCCGGAGTTGCAATTCGCATTCCCATCCTGCATTTACTGGAACCAGTATTCTTGACCTTCATTTCTCGCCTGCCCATCCCCCATCCCCTCACGGCTGAATTATTGGCCAAGAATCTGACTCTGGCGGTAGCAGTAGTCGTGGTACTGTTTTGGAACTTCTTCATTAACCGCTACTGGACGTATAATGATATAGATTGAGCCTCATTTATTCAATTCCTTATTATTAATAAAAAGGTGGATTTATGCAATCACAACAATCGCGGATTATCCCAATTTATACGAGTAAGGGGGATGTTGGGGCGTACCTGGTTTTCCCCTATCTTTATAATCCCCAGGGTGAATGGATTGGCTGGATCACCCGTGACCGACAGGTTTATTCCGTTCTGGGATACTATGTTGGCTATTTGACGAATGATCCCAGGATCTTGCGTCATGAAAGTGCTGACGAAAAACCTCGTCTGACCCCACCGCCGGCACCTGAAAGTATAAAGCCACTCGCCACTGTACCACTAGCACCCATGATGAGCGATCTACCGATTGGCTTTACAGATGTCCTACTCGATGATCAAGACCGCTTGCACACGAGCGATCACGGGGAATTGGTCGAGGATATGGATTGATTTGGACAGGAAAAATATAATAGCACATTCCTATGAATATTAAACTGCTTCCTAAGCCGGCTCATGCCTCGCGGATAACGATCGCTCAACTCATGCAACCAGAACATGCCAACAATCTCGGCAATGTCCATGGCGGATGGATCATGAAGCTGGTGGACGAGGCTGGCGCATTAGCCTGCATGCGCCACTGTCGGCGGCGCGTCGTCACGGTCTTTATCGACCATATGGAATTCCACCAGCCAATCAGAATTGGTGACCTAGTTACATTGACCGCAGAAGTCACCTTCGCCGGCCGCACGTCGCTTGAGGCTGAAGTCAAAGTCACCGCGGAAGATCCTACAACAGGCGATCAAGTACATACCAACACTGCTTATGTCGTTTATGTAGCCCTCGATGACGACCGTAAACCCACACTGGTCCCACCCATCCTGGCTGAAACAGTTAAAGAACAAACGAAACTCGAAGAAGGCAAAAAGCGACAGGCGGAGCGACTAGCGAGAAGAAAATAACCTTCGCAATGGCACGGTGAGACCGTGCCACTGCTGTATAATTATGAGCATGACAACCTCCCTGCCGGTTAATCCCTCCGAAGAAGAAGGCGAAACCAAAGAACGCGTTGCGCATCCCTTTCGCACGTTGCGCGAACTGGTCGATTACGTCTCAGGTAAGTCACTACCTCCCATCGAAGTGGAAGAAGGCGGCAAGGCTGAATCGCTGCCATTCCCATTTCTGGCCATCGTTGGTCAGCAGGAAATGAAACTGGCACTCCTGCTTGGCCTGATCAACCCCAATGTGGGTGGGATCCTGCTGATAGGTCCACGCGGCACTGCGAAAACAACTGCTGTCCGTTCCTTGCTGGACTTGCTCCCCTCCGTGGAACGCAGCCTGTGCTACTATGGCTGTCTGCCGGAAGATATCGAAACGGGGGGATTGGACGCAGTCTGCCCGGATTGTGCAACAAAATTTGCCGAAGGCATCCCTCTCACAGCTCCCGATCGCGTACGTCTGATTGAACTACCGCTCAACGCCCGTATCGAGGACGTAGTGGGAGGAATTGATGAACGCGCCGCTGTCACCAATGAACGTCTGCGCGTGAGGCGTGGGATTCTGGCGCAGGCAGACAAAAATCTGCTCTATATCGATGAGATCAACCTACTCCCTGACGACATTGTGGATGCGATCCTGGATGCCGCTGCTGCCGGGACTTACACCGTCCGGCGTGGACCTGTGGCTGCCACCTACCGCGCAAGATTCGTGCTCATCGGATCAATGAACCCCGAAGAGGGACGTCTCAGGCCGCAGATTCTCGACCGTTTTGGACTGCGCATCATTGTCAAGGGTCTTGAAAAGTCGGATGAGCGTCTTGAAGCCTACCGGCGTGTCCAATTCTACTTATCTAGTCCGCGTTCGATGATTTCACAATATTCAGAAGAGATGGTCGAGGCAGCTGATGAAATAAAATCCGCACGCAAATTACTACCAAAAGTTACGCTTTCGGATAAAGTCGCTCGCCCGGCAATTTCAACGGCACAAAAATTGGGAATTGACAGCCTGCGGGCTGAGATCACCTGGTTCGAAGCTGCACGCGCTTATTCGGCTGCCGACGGTCGAACGGAAGTCACCCCTGATGATTTGAAAGCCATCGCACCTATGTGCCTGCGACTGCGCAGATCGGTATTCATGAGCGAGTATTTTAATAATCAGCAAACGGAAGAAGAAGAGATGGAAAAATTGCTGGCCAGCTTCAAGATAATAAAAAGGACCGGCAATCGAAAAAAATGATCCCAGGACCAGCATACTGCATCATTACCAAGCGGCTCGTCATCCGCTGTTACAACCCGGAAGACGCTCCCCTGCTGGCAGCTTCGATAACGGAAAGCCTGGAACATCTCAAGCCCTGGATGCCGTGGGCACATTACGAGCCTCAGGAAAATCTACAAACGAAAATCGAACGCCTGCGCCAGTTTCGAGCCAGATTTGATCAAAATCAAGACTTTATCTATGGTATCTTCAATCCCGAGCAGACACGCCTGCTTGGCGGGACTGGACTGCATACCCGTGTCGGGGATGCCGCCCTCGAAATTGGATATTGGATTCATAAAGATTTCATCAATCAGGGACTGGCAACAGAATCGGCTTGTGCATTGACAAAGGTCGGCTTTGAGATTAATGAAGTTTCCCGCATGGAAATCCATTGTGATCCAACCAACTTTCAATCTGCTGCTGTACCTCGGAAACTTGGTTACACTCACGAAGCCACACTGAGAAAACATACTCACTTTTTAGATGGATGGAGCGATTCCGCGATCTGGACACTATTTCGAGAAGATTATCCAAAAACATCCTCGAAATTGGCTGAAATAGAAGCTTACGACTCTGCGAATCGCCGAATTCTCTGAAACCGATAGACTTTCGCTCATCTTATTACTCGTGCAATGATCACCCATCGGGAACGTCTTTTGGCTTGCCTGGCAGCCGACCCTGCTCTTGATCGTCCTCCCGTCGCACTCTGGCGGCATTTTCCTGTTGACGACCAATCACCCGAAACGCTCGCTGCGGCGACGCTCTCATACCAGAACGTTTTTGATTTCGATCTGGTAAAAGTCACCCCAGCCTCATCATTCTGCCTGAAAGACTGGGGGATTGAGGATAGTTGGGAAGGTGACAGCGAGGGGACGCGTCGCTACACGAAGCGCGTTGTGACAGAACCGGAAGATTGGGGACGGTTGCCTTTCCTGAATCAAAACTCCCCCTACCTGGCTGCTCAATTAAAATGTTTGACACTGCTCCGAAAAAAACTCGGGTATGAAACGCCTTTGCTCCAGACCATATTCAATCCACTGGCTCAGGCGAAGAATCTCTCCGGAGGCGAGACACTCATCGTTCACTTGCGGCAGCATCCGGATGCGGTGATGAAAGGGCTCGAAATTATCACTGAATCTACCCGACGGTTTATTGAAGCGGCGATCGAAAGTGGAATAGATGGGATCTTCTATGCAGTCCAGCATGCTCAATCACACTTGCTGACTTCGGAAGAATTTGCCCACTTCAGCGCATCGTACGATAATGCGCTTCTACATTGTGCAAACGACCTGTGGTGCAATATAGTCCATTTGCATGGAACAAATATCCTCTTCGAACAAGTTGTTGACTTCCCCGTGCATATCTTGAACTGGCACGACCGCGAGACAGCCTGGTCTCTTGCTGATGGGCAAAAACAATTCAAAGGCACAGTCTGTGGCGGACTGAAACGTGAGACTGTCGTCCTTGGGACTCCTCGGGAAATTATGGGGGAGTCGGCTGATGCACTTCTGCAGACGAATGGAAAACGATGCATCCTAGGGACAGGCTGTGTTGTCCCCATCACGGCCCCTTATGGCAATATCATGGCAGTCAGGCAAAGCGTGGAGCCGGAAAAATGAGCCTGAGGGTCATTGCCGGAATTGCCAAAGGGCGGAAGTTAAAATCCGTACCGGGCGATACTACCCGACCCGTCACCGACATGGTGAAGGAAGCCCTGTTCAACATCCTCGCAGGGGACGCGATTGACTCGCAGTGGTGGGACCTGTTTGGCGGGACAGGGGCGATTGGCATCGAGGCTCTGAGCAGGGGCGCAGGCTTTGTCCGCTTTTCTGATATAAACCGCCTGCCAGTTGAGATAATTAAAGAGAATCTGGTTGTCACAGGTTTTGCGAACCAGGCAGAGGTGCGCCGAGGCGATGCCTTTAAATGGCTTGCTTCTGTACCTGACCGATCATTTGATTATCTGTATATCGCACCACCGCAATTTAAAGATATGTGGGCACAAGCGTTAAGTCTGGCTGATAATCACTCAGATTGGTTGAGTCAGGGTGCCTGGATAATCGTTCAGATTCATCCAAAGGAATATCGGGAAATAGGGCTCTCTCATCTTGTAAAATTCGACCAGCGCCAGTATGGCAGCACGCTATTGGTTTTCTATGAAAAAGTCGAAGTCGGTTAAGTTCAAACCCGATATATTAATCCCATGATTCAGCAGGGATTCACACCCCCTGCGAGGAAGAAATATGGTACTGCAAATCTTGAGGATCATCGCCTGACTGGCTACCGCAGGCACGGGAGCCCTTGCCCTATTTGCGCCCACTGCAGTTCCGGGCTTCACCGGACTGTCGCCGGTTGGTGGGCGCGGGATCAGCGAAATCCGTGCTGTCTTTGGTGGTCTCTTTATCGTCCTGGGTCTTGCCCCGATCTACTTCAAAGGCGATGCTTTCAATATGCTTAGCTGGGGATACCTCGCCCTCGCGGTTGTGTGAATCATCTCCATTTTCCTTGACAAGGCTCCGGATAGATCGAAGTTGAGTTCATCCGTGAGCGGTGCGCCCCCATGGCCTTTCAAGGTCCTTCCGCTTATCGCACCATTCTGCAGATGACCCTCCTGGAAGGATTACTGCAAGAGATCAAGGAAGCCCGTATTGACCTGGGCGAACGAAAAAATCTATTTTCTTTAAATATATGTGGTTTTTAGGAAATCGCAGATGGCTTAAGGATTAAAAGGTTTTTCGATCAATACATTATTTTCATCAGCCGCTTTGCCGAGGAAGGGTAGCCCCCAAGCCTCGGCTATTGTTTTTAGGATGGAGTAATGGGTATAAGGAGTATCATCCTGAAAACCCTTTTTCGCCTGCGGTGAGACAAGGATTGTGGGAACACGTCCGCCTGCCTCTTCAGGCAATCCGCAGCAAGAGTGATATCCCTGTCCTTCTTCGAAAGTAATTAAGATCAGATAGGGTTCACCGCTGGCTTTGAGGTAATCTTCAAGCTTGACCATCAGGTCATACAGCCACTGGTCAGACACATCCAGAGTGCAGTCATGAGTTGAATTGCACATGTTCGGGGTGATGTAAACGAAATTGGGCAGCGTTCCAGCCGAGAGATCAGAATATAACTCGTTCAATGGGACGACACTTCGATTACAGCGCTCCTCATCCAGGCGGATGGGGTCGAAGTAGACGAACGGGTTATGTTTCTTGACGTACGATAGGGTGCTTCCTTCAAAACAGGGTTTAGGCATGTCCTCTTGATACGCTCTCCACGTCCGCCCGGATTGCTCGATTAGATCAGGCAGGCTTGTGGCATTTACGGATTGGTTTTCGCTGTTGGTAGTAAATCCAAAAGTATCCCCACCCATCAAGGCAATATAATTGGGCAGGCTCGGGTGCATGATGGCATAGTGCTGCGTAAGCAGGGTATACTGGTTTGCCAGCGCATTGAAATATGGCATTTGAGAATTGCCGACTACTGATCCGAATTCCTTGTTTTCAAATATGATCATCACGATGTGCACGAAGTCAGGCACTTTTGGGGCGAGGGTTGCAGTCAGGGTGGGAGGTATCGGCGATGGGGTGGGTGGTGTCCGGCCGATGGATGGAGAAGCCGGGGTTTCGGTGGCAGGTTTCAGGGTGGCTGGCACCGTCGTAACTATTGCCGGGGAGGTAGAACATCCCACCAGGAGCAGGATCAGAATAAAAATGGCAACACGCATGTTAATCACCTTGATTTGTTGTATTATAAATGTTAACACACCAACAAGGAGATAAGCCATGGACTTAATCATTGTCAAAATCGAAAAGCCGATCACAGTTAATTTCATCCTGGGACAGTCACATTTTATCAAGACAGTCGAGGATATTCACGAGGCGTTGGTGACCGCTGTTCCCGGGATCAAATTCGGCGTGGCATTCTGCGAAGCGTCGGGGAAATGCCTGGTTCGTTGGTCCGGCACGGACGATGAAATGATCGAGCTGGCGAAAAAGAACGCCCTGGCGGTTGGCGCGGGTCACTCATTCATCGTTTTCCTTGCCGATGGATATTACCCGATTAATATACTCAATGCCATTAAACAGGTGCCAGAAGTATGCGGTATTATCTGCGCTTCAGCGAATCCAGTAGAGGTAGTCGTCGCTGAGACATCTCAAGGGCGCGGCATCATGGGTGTTATAGACGGCGAAGCACCCAAGGGCGTGGAGGACGCGGAAGGCATTGCCTGGCGTAAATCCTTCCTGCGGATGATCGGATATAAGATTGGTTGAGAGGACCGGTTGCGATCAATTTCATTCTTAAAAAATCAGACAGCCCCGTCAATATTACATGACGGGGCTGTTTTTTATGAACTGAACCTGACAGTTAGCTTTTCTTTTTCATTATAAAACGATCGCGCGGAGAAAGGTGGATTTCCCCGCTGCATTCGTTGAATCCTGCTTAACAGGATGGGTAGATCTTCCACAGCGGGGATTTCAGTCACACGGCTGTATGAAACCCATTCTGCGAGACCTTCTGCCGATGCCTGCGGTTCTCCAGCCTCACATTCCCCTGTAAACACATACAGGCATATGCCTATCTCCTGAGCGGTATCCACCATCAGCGTTCCGCATTGCCACAGGTCAGCCGTCAAACCCGTTTCCTCCAGCAATTCACGCTTGGCAGCGGAAAGGATGTCTTCACCGCGCTCAATATGCCCGCCCAAACCATTGTATTTATTTGCCCAGAGACGTTTGGTGGGCGCACCTTTCAACAACAGATAGGAATCCCCACGCCGGAGAAAAATCGCTGTGCGCGGAATGACCATGTACCGGTCGCGAGTGACACCCTGTTCAGATAAAGGCATGATTAAACCAAGCGGGGACAGTTTCAAGGCTGTCCCCACATTATCGCAGATAAACTACTTGGAGACCAACTTGCGTAATTCTTCGAGATGCCCGGCGCTGCTCAGTTTCTCATTCTTGTGGGCAATGAACTTGGCATATTCGCCCATGAAGACCTTGCCCACGGGGCGCAGGTCGAAGTTATCAGGATGTTCCAGGAAATATTCGCGGTGGACACGCGTCCAGACCAGACGGCCGTCAGTGTCGATATTGACCTTAGTCACGCCCAGCTCAGCCGCGCGGCGGAACTGGTTCTCATCCACCCCTTTAGTACCCTTTAGGTTACCGCCCGCTTTATTGATGCGCTCCACTTCCTCCTGTGGGACGGACGACGAACCGTGCATGACCAGCGGAAAGTCCGGCAGCCGTTGTTGGATCTGTTCAAGCACGTCTAAGCGCAGCGCCTGGTCGCCGGTGAATTTGAATGCACCATGGCTTGTGCCGATGGCAACCGCCAGGGAATCGCAGCCGGACCGTTCAACAAATTCCCTCGCCTGAGCGGGGTTGGTTAATTTGGCGTTGGCTTCCTCCACCGCGACATGTTCCTCCACGCCGCCCAGTTGACCGAGTTCAGCTTCGACGACAATACCCCGGGCGTGTGCCGCTTCCACGATGCGGTGGGTGTTCTCGATGTTCTTGTCAAACGGCTCGAGGCTGGCGTCAATCATCACGGAACTATAGAACCCGCTGTTGATGCAATCGAAACATGCCTCTTCGTCACCGTGATCAAGATGAACAGCAAAAATCGCTTCGGGGAATACTTCGTCAGCTGCCTTGATCAACGCCTCAAGCATTTTCTTGTGAGTGTAAGAGCGCGCGCCCTTGCTGATCTGGATAATAAAGGGAGCCTGGCTGTCAATATTTCCCCGGAACAGTCCCATGGTCTGCTCAAGATTGTTGATGTTGTAAGCGCCAATAGCATACTTACCATAGGCTGCTTCAAACAGTTTTTTGGTTGTGACGATCATGTCCTACTCCTTAATTAAATTGACGTAATACAACTTTACTACGCTGGATTCGTAGTACTATTTGTGTGGCATCTCAACCCGCTTGATTATAACCATAAACTCAGGCTATAATGAGGACGAATGCCCGATAATTCCCTTTTCAAGCAAGACAGGAGGAAACATGAGCGACTATATTGGAAAAGTGGCCGGCGCACAGGATATCTTCAAAAAACTCGGGAGTTACATCCCCGGCTTCAATGGCTACGTGGAGCGGCAAAACCGCCGCGCTGCTGATAAGCTCCTGCGCGAAACAGTCGCCCGGCGCTTTGATGAACTCTACAAGCAGGCATCCGCCCTGCAGAAGGACATGATCAGCCAGGACAAGCTTGCCTATGTAGACGACATGGAATCAGCTGTTATCAAGATCCAGACCTTCATGGACAAAGTTAAGACTGCCGCCTATGGCTATTCCGGTTTCTTCGATGCGGTCAAGATCAACGAAAAAGAACTGGAAGCCATCTATAATTACGACATGTCATTCTTTAACCTCGGCGAGCAGATTGGGCATGCGCTGGATAACGTTGAAGCCAGCCTCGGCGATGAGGCTGGGCTTCCGGCTGCCATCCGCAACCTGGTCACACTTGCCCGCCAGGCGGTGGAAGTCTTCGACCGCCGTTACGAAGTGATCAATGGCACGGTCAGCCAGTAAATTGATATAAAATGTGGCAAGATTACATCTCTGCCAGCACCGTTGAAGAAGCCCTCCGCGCCCTTGCCGGGCGCGGTGCGCATGCGCGCATCGTTGCGGGTGCGACCGACCTGATCCTGGAGCTGGAGCGGGGTACGCGGCTCGGTGTGGAAACGCTCATCGACATTACCCGCATCCCGGCGCTCGACCAGATAACGCGCGATGCGGAGGGCGTCATACACCTCGGACCTCTGGTCACCCACAACCACTGCGCCGCTTCGAAGCTGCTGCGCGAGCGGGCTTATCCCCTGGCGCGGGCAGCCTGGGAAGTGGGCGCGCCGCAGATCCGCAACAGGGGCACGGTGGCGGGCAATCTCATCACCGCCTCTCCCGCAAACGATACCATCACCCCGCTGGTCGCGCTGGAGGCGTGGGTCACTCTCCAGTCTGTCAACGGCACTCGGCGCGTGCCCCTGAAAGAGTTTTACACCGGTGTGCGCAAGACGGTCATGCAGCCGGATGAAATGCTGGTGGACATCGCTTTCCACGCCCTCAATGAAAACCAGCACGGGGTATTCGTAAAGCTAGCGCTGCGCCGCGCCCAGGCAATCAGCGTGGTCAATGTGGCGGTCATTCTCACCGGAAAGCTGCCGCATGTCGACTCAGCGATCATCACACTGGGAGCCGTGGCACCGACCATCATCCACGCAACACAGGCTGAAACATACCTGGCGGGACAAGAACTCACCGACGAGACACTCTCCCACGCTGCGGAGCTGGCTGCCCAATCTGCCAAACCGATCGACGACATCCGCGGCTCCTCCGCCTACCGACGCGAGATGGTACGTGTGCTGACCCTGCGCGGGTTGAGATCCCTGCGCGATGGTCAGGAACAAGCCGGGATGCCGTCCGACCCCGTCCTGCTGATGGGTGGTAAAAAACCTAAGTCTGGAATTGTCCCTTCGGTCAGCGTCCTTCCTTCGGTTAAGGACATCCAGACAAAAATCAATGGAAAAGACTACACATTCGCCTCGGGGCAGCACAAGACACTCCTGCGACTGCTGCGCGAGGAGGCCGGGTTGACCGGCACCAAGGAAGGCTGCGCCGAGGGGGAATGCGGTGCCTGCACGGTGTTCCTGGACGGCGAGGCGGTGATGGCATGCCTGGTGCCCGCCCCGCGCGCACATAGCGCCGAGATCGTCACGGTGGAGGGACTGGCGCATGACGGGAAACTGCACCCTGTCCAGCAGGCATTCGTGAACGACGGCGCGGTGCAATGCGGTTACTGTACGCCCGGGTTTATCATGTCTGGCGCGAAACTGCTAGAGGAACGTCCGAACCCGACGCGCAATGAAATCGAGCAGGCGATCACCGGCAACCTGTGCCGCTGCACAGGCTATTACAAGATTGTTCAGGCGATTTATGACGCAAGTAAAATGGTCTCCAACGAGGTGAAGCATGGGTAAATATGGGTCATTCAGACAGAAGCCGTACCAGCGCCCGTACGAGGTGAATCCGATCTGGCGCGGCATCGGGTGTTTCATGATGATTCTCATCCCGCTCGTGTCGATCGTCGGTGCGCTGGTGTTGATCGATACTGGACAGAAGGAAGGCTGGCCTTTGCCTTATGAGCTGATGGGCTATCCGCGTTTGCCGGTCGAGGCATATATGATCCCGGTCATCAGCAACATTGCCAGGTCGATATCCAGTGTCAATAATCTGTATGGCATTGTAGTATTCTCAATCGTGTTTATGGTCCTGGGATTTGCCATCATTTCACTCGTCTATGCCTCCGCCTTCCGAGTGATGGGACCGCCGCGCTATACGCCGCTGGATGCACCGGATGTACCTCGCGGCAAACGCTACAAACGCTAAATCGACAGATACAACTTGTCATCATGAAATCCTCTCAGGCACGGAAACGCGTGCCTCTACATGCTAATTTATAATGTCAATGATTTTTCAAGCATCACGCGATACCATTCTAATTAACCTTGTCCTGGTTTATCTAAATAAATCTCCAATAAGATGAAAACAACTCCCATCATTGGACAATCCGTACCACGCATTGACGCGAGAGAAAAAACGACCGGCGAGGCGTTGTACTCCGGCGACCTGGTCATGCCGGGCATGCTGCACATGAAAATCCTGTTTGCCGGGCGTCCGCACGCACGCGTGATGGCGATCGACACCTCCAGCGCAGAGAAATTCCCGGGCGTGAGGGCAGTCTACACGGCAAAGGACGTGCCCGTCAATGAGTACGGCCTGCAGATCAATGACCAGCCGGTGCTGGTAGGCCCAGGATCCACCAAAGCGGGCGGGGACATCGTGCGCTTCATCGGCGACCAGGTGGCTGTGGTTGTGGCTGAGACCGAAGAGATCGCCTCGCAAGCAGTGAAGCTGATCGCAGTTACATATGAAGACCTGCCGGTCGTCACCGACCCTGAAGAAGCGATGAAACCCGGTGCAGTTCTGATCCACCCGGAGTTGGGCGATTCGAATGTGTGCGTGCAATACAAGATCCGCAAAGGGGATGTGGAAAAAAGCTTCTCTAAGGCGGATGTGATCGTCGAAGGCGAATACCGCGTCCCGGCACAGGAGCACGCCTACCTGCAGCCGGAGGCCGGACTGGCGTATGTGGACGAGACCGGGACGATCACTGTTAAATCCGCCGGGCAATGGACGCATGCCGACCAGAAACAGGTCGCACACGCGCTCGGCCAGCCGAATGAAAAGGTGCGGGTGCAGTATCCGCACATCGGCGGGGCGTTTGGCGGGCGGGAAGACATGTCGGTGCAGATCGTGCTGGCGCTTGCAGCTTGGAAGCTCAACCACCCGGTCAAGATCATCTGGTCGCGCAAGGAATCCATCATCGGGCATGCCAAACGCCACCCGATGGTCATCCGCGCCAGGTGGGGCGCGACCAAAGCCGGAAAGCTGGTCGCCGCCGAAAACACCTTCATCGCGGACGGCGGCGCCTACATGTACACCACCAACAAGGTGCTGGGCAACTCCACCATCACCCAGACCGGTCCATACGCCATCCCAAATGTCAGTGCAAAAGTGTACGGTGTGTACACCAACAACCTGCCCGGCGCTGCGTTCCGCGGATTTGGCGCGCCGCAAGCCCTGTTCATGGCGGAATCCCAGATGAACAAACTGGCTGAGAAACTTGGTATGGACCCGGTCGAATTCCGCCTGAAAAATGCCTTGCGGAAAGGAGATACTCTCGACGTACAGACCTCCCCACCGGGACCGGTCACAGCAGTCCAGGTGATCGAAGCTGCAGCGAAAAGAGCCGGTTGGTCAGAATCCAGTCACGGGTGGGAAGGTCCTAAACACCAGGGAAATGAAGGGATCACCAGGCGAGGGATCGGTTTTGCCGCCGGGTTCAAGAACATCGGTTTCTCCTTTGGTTATCAGGAAAATTGCTGGGCGCGGGTCGAGATCCATGGGAAGAACGAGATCGATCGCGTGACCCTCTACCATGCCGCGGCGGAAGTAGGTCAGGGCAACCACACCATCCTCGCGCAGATGGCTGCCGAGGTCATTGGCGTGCCCTATGAAAAGGTGACCATGGTGACCATGGATACACTCAACATGGATAACGCCGGCAGTGCCAGTGCGTCGCGGTTGACTTTTATGGCGGGCAACTCCGTCAAGGGCGCGGCGGAGGCTGCTTTGAAGAAATGGCAGGCGGAGGAACGCCCGGCAGCGGCTGAGTACACATATCACGCACCGCCCACCGAGCATATGGACCCCGAGACAGGCCGCTCCATGCCGAACTTCGCCTACGCCTATGTCGCGCAGGCGGTAGAGGTTGAGGTGGATACCGAGACCGGGCTGGTACGCCTTGTGCGTGTGGTCAGCGCCAACGATGTGGGCAAGGCCATGAATCCCGCACTGGTGGAGGGGCAAATCGAGGGCGGGGTAGTACAGGCACAGGGGTATGTCCTGCAGGAGAATTTCATCACCCGCGGCGGTTACGTGCTCACCGACCAGCTCAGCACGTATCTCATTCCAACCATACTCGATATCCCGGAACAGGTCGAATCCGTCGTGGTGGAAATCCCCGACGAACGCGGTCCCTGGGGCGCGAAGGGTCTGGGAGAACTTCCCTATCTGCCGCTGGCGCCAGCCATCATCGCCGCAGTCCACGATGCGACAGGTGTCTGGTTCGACGAATTCCCGCTGACGCCCGAACGCATCTTGCGCGGGCTCGGAAGGCTCTAAATGGGAGTCCCCACCTTGTTCTCCAAATTAGCCGTACACAAATACAAGTTCGGGATCTTCGTCCTGCTCCTGGCGGCCTCAGCGGTTTCGGTCGCGCTGGCTCTTTTCCGCATGACGCGCAGTGACTCCCTGAATTACCGCTTCCTGGTGTGGAATTTGATCCTGGCATGGATCCCTTTCCTGTTTGCCGCCATCGCCTATGCCTCCGCGATCACCCGCAAGCCAATCATGTACATTGTCATCGCCGGGTGCGCCATCGCCTGGTTGATCTTCTTTCCGAACGCGCCCTATATCCTCACCGATTTCCAGCACCTCACCATCGCGGACAGCCGGGTGCCGGTGTGGTTCGATGTCATCCTGTTAATCTGGTTCGCCTGGACCGGGCTGCTGCTCGGGATCATTTCTCTTTATCTTATGCAGGAAATCGTCAACCGGTGGTTTAACACCGCCGCTGGCTGGCTTTTCGCCATCGTCGTGATCGGTCTGAGCAGCTTCGGCATCTATCTGGGACGCTTTGGACGCTGGAACAGCTGGGACCTGTGGCAAAATCCGATAGCGGTTCTCCGCGATGTGTACGACGTGGTGCGCCATCCGCGAGCCAATATCAGCACCGTCGGATTTACCTTGATTTTCACCCTGTTCTTCATTTTCATTTATATCGCTTTTTTGTTCTTTGGACGGCTGACGTCCGAACGCCAGAAACATAAATCAAATTAATGCTTCCGGATATCAACCAGGTACAGTGAAAATCCCTGCTTTTCATGCAGGCTGCCCAACTTAGGGGATGATGTGGTTTAATACACGCATCTCTTTTTAACCAGTGAATACCGGTATGGATATCTCCCAGACCATCCACATACTTGGCGACCTGCTCGGTCAAGTCATCGCGGAACTCGAATCCCCAGCCATCTTCGAGATGGAGGAACGCATCCGCACAGACGCCAAGGCGCGCCGCAACGGAGACCCGGCTGCCGCCCAACGCCTGACCGCAGATGTGGCTGCGCTCAACCCGCTCGAGGCGCGCGCTGTCGCGTCAGCGTTTGCCACCTACTTCGACCTGGTCAACTTGGCCGAAGAAAATTTCCGCGTGGCTGTGCTGCGCCGCCAGGAAGCCGAAAGCCATCCCGCGCCGATCCGCGAATCGATCGGAGATGCCATCGCCGCTTTGAAAAAACGTGACGTTACTGCTTATCAAATGGAGAGCCTGCTGGACTCCCTGTCGATTGAACTGGTTTTAACCGCACACCCCACTGAATCGCGACGGCGCACCATCCTGTCAAAGATCCAGCGCGTCGCCACGCTGCTGGGCAGGTTGAACCAGAGCCTGCCCATGCCTCGCGAACTGCA
>JBGPQJ010000011.1:0-36353 GCA_041488995.1 Anaerolineae bacterium | reverse complement strand
CTGCTGGTTTTCACCAACTTCAAAGGCGACGACTGGTATGTGTGGGCGTTCACGGCAGCCGAGTTCCAGGGCACCCTGGTCGACTCGCAGGAAGGGGACCTGAAGTGGATCCCGGACAACGAAATGACCTCGCTTCCGCTTTGGGAAAGCGATCTCATCTTTTTCCCCTGGCTGAAGAAGAAGGGGGTTTTCTCGGCTAAATTTGACTACGCGGGGGATAAGATGCGGGGCTATGAGGTGGTTTTCTACCCTTGATTGACGCGGCCTCCCGATTCCACCCGCACGTCGTTCATTTGTTTGGAAGTATAATAATGTTGTATGACAATCTTCGCGGACAAGCACATCGTGCTGGGGGTAACCGGATCCATCGCAGCCTACAAAGCAGCCGATCTCGCCTCCAAACTGACCCAGCAGGGCGCGCAGGTGGACGTCATCCTGACCCGCGCGGCGGAGGAATTCGTCACGCCGCTCACCTTCCAGTCCGTAACGGGTCGGCGCGCTTTTACCGAGCCTGACCTGTGGGGCGGCGAGGCACACGTGCTGCACGTCGGCATGGGGCACAGCGCAGACCTGCTGGTGATCGCGCCCTGCACCGCCAACACCATCGCAAAACTCGCCCACGGGCTGGCGGATAATTTATTAACGGTCACCGCCCTGGCAGCGAACTGCCCGGTCCTGATCGCCCCAGCGATGGATGGCGGCATGTACGCCCATCCGGCAACGCAGGCCAATGTGCGCATCCTGCAGGAGCGCGGTGTGCTGTTCGTCGGTCCCGCCGAGGGACATCTTGCCTCAGGCCTGACCGGCAAGGGGCGCATGGTGGAGCCTGGCGAAGTATTCGGCCACATCCGCCTGGCGCTGGGCAGGAACGGCGCGCTGGCCAATCGCAAGGCCGTCGTCACCGCGGGCGGCACGCAGGAGCCGATTGACCCGGTGCGCATCCTCACCAACCGTTCGAGCGGCAAACAGGGCTTCGCGCTGGCGCAGGCTGCGCTCGACGCGGTGGCGCAGGTGGTGCTCATCGCCACACCGACCGCCGAAGCGCAGACCACGCCTGCAGGGGTGCGGCTGGTCCATGTCCGCACAGCCAAGGAAATGCTTGCCGCCGTGCTGGCCGAGTGCGCCGATGCGGATATCCTGTTCATGGCTGCTGCCGTGGCGGATTTCTCGGTGGCGCAGTCAGCACCGGACAAGCTCAAGAAGCGCGACGGAATCCCGCAGATCAAGCTCGAGCTGGCGCCGGACATCCTCGCTGCGCTGGCAGCCCAACGAGGGGTCGAGCGCCATCCGCGAGTCACCGTTGGATTTTCTGCCGAGAGCCGCGACCTGCTCGATAACGCCCAGGCGAAGCTGGCCTCCAAGAAACTCGATCTGATCGCCGCCAACGATATTTCATCGTCCGATGCCGGCTTTGGCGTGGACACCAACCGCGTCACGCTCCTGTTCGCCGATGGGCGGCGCGAAGAACTGCCGCTGATGAGCAAGACCGAAATCGCCGAGGCCATCATCGAGCGCGCGGCGGCGCTACTGGAGAAATAATGCGCGTCCTGGTCATTTCCGACATCCATGCAAATTTCACTGCCCTCGAAGCCGTCCTGGCGGATGCCGGACTGGCAGAAGAGACTTGGTGCCTGGGCGACCTCATCGGCTACGGGCCGGACCCCAACGAATGCGTGGAGAAGATCAGCAGCCTGCCCAACCTTACCTGCGTGCTGGGCAACCACGACGTGGCCGTTCTGGGATTGATGCCGCTGGTTGCCTTCAACGGCGATGCCCGTCTTTCGCTTGAATGGCAGATCGCCACGCTCGCACCGAACAACGCGGATTTTTTACGCGACCTGCCTCACAAGCCGGTGATCTACGAGAACGTGACTCTGGTGCACGGCAGCCCGCGCGACCCGGTCTGGGAATACATCCTGAACATGCTCAGCGCGCGGATCAACTTCCAGGCGTTCAACACCCGGTGGTGTTTGGTCGGGCACACGCATCTGCAGATGGCGTTTGAATACGACCCCGCCAGCGACCGCGTCCTGCTCAACTTCATCCCGGCTGGCGAGGTGTACAAGATGGATCGCAAAGCCATTCTGAACCCTGGCTCGGTCGGCCAGCCGCGGGACCGCGACCCGCGCGCTGCTTATGCCATCTATGAAACCGAAGACGGGACGTGGCAGCCGCGGCGGGTGGCCTACGATGTCGCAGCCGTGCAGAAGCGCATCCGCGCGGCAAAGTTACCCGAGCGCCATGCACTGCGCCTGGCGGAAGGTTGGTAATGGTTTCGGTTTGAATTCGGGCTCAGCGACCCTGTTTAGCCTGGAACATTTAGCAAGGACCCGGCGTCATTAGGGCAGGAGAATCACCCGACATCAAAAGGAGAAGAAAAAATGAAACGCTTGCTGATCGTCCTTATTCTCATCACCGCCGTTGTGCTCACCGCCTGCGGCAGCCGCGCCGTGGCAACCACCTTCGTGGACCAATCTGCTGGGGGTCGCGCGCCGGAGGCGCCCATGGCGACCATGGCTCCCGCGCAGGCCGAGAAATCCGCTGACAGCTTCAACGCCGGCAGCGCCGTCCCACCCGCCCAACAAGACCGGCTCGTCATCCAGAATGCCGACCTGGCGATCGTGGTGAAAGACACGAAAGCCAAGATGGACCAGATGAGCCAACTGGCAAAGAACATGGGCGGGTTCGTCGTCTCGGCTAACCTGTACCAGACCACCGCGCCGAACGGCACGCAGGTGCCCGAAGGCTCCATCGTCATCCGCGTCCCGGCTGACCGGCTCGAAGAGGCGCTGACCCTCATCAAGGCGGATGCCGTTGATGTCCAGAACGAAACGCGCTCGGGGCAGGATGTGACCCAGGAATACGTCGACCTGAAGTCCCGCCTGAAGAACCTGGAGGCTGCCGAAGCCCAGCTCACCAAGATCATGGAAGAAGCCAAGAAAACGGAAGATGTGCTCAATGTCTTCAACCAGCTTGTCTATTACCGCGAACAGATCGAACTGGTCAAGGGACAGATGCAGTACTACGAGCAGTCCGCAACCTACTCTGCCATCAGCGCCCGCCTGATCGCTGAAGAGACGATCAAACCGCTGCAGGTCGGTGGTTGGAAACCCCAGGGTGTCGTCCGCGACGCCGTGCAGTCGCTGATCAACTTCATGCAGGATTTCGTTAACTTCGTGATCTGGTCTGTGCTGTACTACCTGCCGGTGCTGCTGGTCATCGCGCTCATCATCGGCCTGCCGATCTGGCTTGCGTACATCATCATCCGCGCCATCGCGCGCCGGTCGAAGAAGAACAAGGCCCCGCCTGCGCCGCCCCCCGCACAGTAACCCTGCCTTTACCCCCGCCCCTCTCCCAAAAAGGAGAGGGGTATAATTTTGGAAATGGAACAACTGGTCCGTAACGCGCAGACCTCATTCGGGATCCACCTGACCACGCGCCAGGTGGCAGCCCTGGCCACCTACGAGCAGGAACTGCTCGAATGGAACCAGAAGTACAACCTGACCGCCATCCGTGATTCCGACGGGATCCGCACCAAGCATTTCCTCGATTCATTCTCCTGCGCCCTGGCATGGAAGGCCCAGCCGCCACGTAATTTGATCGACGTGGGGACGGGCGCGGGTTTCCCCGGCATTGTGCTCAAGATCCTCTACCCGGGCATGAAACTGACCCTGGTGGAATCGGTCGGCAAGAAAGCCGCCTTCTGCCGCCATGTGCTGGACAAGCTCGCGCTGGAAGGGGTGCTGCTGCTGACCGCCCGCGTCGAAGAGGTGGGGCAGAATCCCGACCACCGCGAGAAATATGACTGGGCGGTCGCGCGCGCGGTGGCGAACCTGCCTGTGCTGGCAGAGTTCCTGCTACCGCTGGTGCGGGTCGGCGGGGCGATGCTGGCGCAAAAGGGGGAAAGCGGTCCGGCGGAGGTCCAGGCTGCCGGGAAAGCGTTGAACATGCTCGGCGGGCAGCTGCGGCTGCTGATCCCGGTCACGCTACCGGGGGTGGTGGAGGAGCGCTACCTGGTGGTGGTGGATAAACTGGCCGCCACGCCGCCCGGCTACCCGCGCAAACCGGGCATCCCGGCAAAAAAGCCGCTGTAAATGGTATGGGGAACCGGAGGGGAAATGAAAAAGGGTAAATGGTTTATCGCGTTATGTATCACAGCACTGATCGCAGCATGCAGCCCCTTGGCCCCGGCGAACAGCGTGCAGGTAACCGAATCTGTCCCAACTGCTAAGCAGATTACACCTTCACTGACCAACCTGCCGACCCAACGACCTTCCTCCACACTTACATCCACTTTGCCTGCTTTACCACTTCATGAATTCGAGCGCCGTTGTCCAGAAATGATGGATTCGCTGCCAGTGGGTTTTTTAACTGAGGGGATACTTTTCTTGCGTGAGTACCAGGATATAAATTTCAACGATGTAATTCTAACTTCCCAGGATGAACATCTACAGCCTTCCCCTTATCCTCAGAATGAAGTTTATGGAATATCCCCTGATGGAGAATGGATAATATTCACCCAAAAAGGCGATCTAAAAGTTCAATCTTATGATGGAAAGAAACAATTTACCTATCATCGGAAAGATGAATGGGATGGTATTCAGGCTTGGTTAAACCCGGATCAGCTTGTCATAAAGTATCAAACGAAATCAGATGCCGTGGATGTACTCGACTTAATGACTGGAAAGATTGAAGTCATCTCGCTAGGGTTCACTGATAGATATATTTATGACCGCGAAATGTTAGGCTGGCCCGTCTGGAAGCTTGTTCCTGATCCATCTCTGACCCGTGTGGCTTATATGCGTGATTATGGGAATGGCGAATTCCCGCCCGGTTTAGTATTGGTAGACCTGGAAAAAAGTTTGACATTATGGGAGTTGAAACGGTTCTCACCTGGTGACAGGCATATCCCTGTGTGGTCTCCAGATGGTGAATGGATGGCCGTCGCTACTGACGACTCGGGTCCTGATGATAACGCCTTTCACTCTGAAATATATACAGTCAACCGGGATGGTCAGGCTGTTCATTGGCTTGATGTGAAGAGTGAAAATGATGGCCTCTTTGGAAACGAACTGAGGTGGTCGCCCGATGGGCGTTACATGGCGATCTATGGGGAGAGTCTTTACCTAATTGACACACTGACAAAGCAGGCGTTTGATCTCTGCATTCCTGTAAATGCATTTTTACTTCCATTCAATATTATGACATGATCTCCAGACAGTAAACAGATTGTCATTCAGCAAAGCGATGGAAGAGTGGTAATTATTGATATTGAAAAGAATGAGGCTGCACCTGTGGTAAAAGATATGAATATCCGCCCCATTGGATGGTTAAAAGCTCCTTAATTATTTTTCCCTGCTCCTGCTCGGTGTGGGTATTTCCAAAGCACTCCCTTAGGAATTGACCCCACCGAGACGCGCCAGCTGTTGGGCTGTTTTGAAGAAAAAACCATAATTAGGAATCAGCATGTTCAGCGTTGAAGACCGTAATCACATTCGCGACCAGGTGCTCCAACTGGCTGCATCCGACACGCGGGTCGTCGCCGGGGCGGTCGTTGGTTCACTCGCGCTGGACGAGGGAGATCGCTGGTCGGATCTCGACCTCACCTTCGCGGTCGCAGACGACGTGCCTGTTCCCGACGTGCTTGAGGACTGGACGCGCAACCTCGTCAAAGAGTTCGACGCAGTTCACCTTTTCGACCTGCCAAGTGGAGCGTCCATCTATCGGGTGTTTTTGCTCCCCGGCTGCCTGCAGTTCGACCTTTCATTCACACCTGCTTCCAAATTTGGAGCCAGCGGCCCGAAGTTCAAGTTAATCTTCGGCAGTTCCGTGGAAAAACCCTTCGCTCAACCACCATCAGCACAGGAGCTTTTTGGCTATGTGGTGCACCACGCGTTGCGCGCGCTTTTGCATCGAACGTGGCCGCTATTGGCAAGCCGAGTACTGGATCAGCGGTATTCGCGACTACGCTCTTAGCCTCGCGTGTCGCCGCCGCGGTCTTCCAGCAAATCATGGGAGGGGTTTTGATGATCTTCCTTCTGAAGTCCACGACGTTTTCCTCAACGCACTGGTGACTTCGCTGGAGCGGGACGAACTGCTGCGCGCGCTCGGCTGTGCCATCGAGGGACCATTGCGCGAGGCGGATGAAGTCCACGATTTGGCAGTCAAAGTCGAACCCCAGTTGCGTGAGTTGACGGTTGCATGGGACAGCTAACAAGACGCGACCCGGGCATCCTAAAAATACATCCTTAAAAAAAGAACGGCGCTCGCTGGGCGTGGTCAGGAGACCGCTGCCGAGTAGGGTATAATCGAATTATGAAAGAGTCAATTTCAACACCAACTTGGACGCTTGAACAATTATTGTCAGACATAAATAAAGAAAATATTCACCACGAAACTGATACCGGCGATGCCGTGGGAAATGAAGCTTGGTGATATCAAAATCTTGCACAGCATAGCAGAAACACCATTAAACCAACAGCGGCGGGACTTTCCCGCCGCTTTGTTATTTGCATCAACACGCTTCCTCGACCAGCTTGATCTCGTCCGGCTTGTTCGGGATGACGCACAGGAACTCAAACGGTCCGTCGCCGATGTTCTGGTAATAGTGCGGCACACCCTCCGGGATGAAGACCACGTCTCCCTGTTTGACCTCGTAGTCCTCGCCGTCAATCCCGATGCGGGCCCGTCCCGCCAGGACGTACTGCTCGTGTTCCACCGTGTTGGTGTGGAGCGGCATGCCTCCGCCGGGCTGCATCACGAAGCGCCGCATGGCGAAGTTAGGTCCCTCCGTGGAAGGGATGAGCACCTGGATGGTCGTCTGCTCTCCGGCGGCGACCTTTTTGGCTTCAACTTCTGCAACATGTTTGACTGTCATGGTGACCTCCTGTAGACCTTATGATTTCGGCGAGACCTGTCCGCCCTGCACCTGCCAGATCACCGCCTGCTGGACGAACGGCGCGGAGAACAGGTTCAGGTCGGTGGTGGTGAGCAGGACCTGCTCGGCGTCGTCCAGATAGGAAAGCAGGTCGGCGCGGCGCTGGATATCGAGCTCCGCCATGACCTCATCCAGCAGGATGACCGGCCACTCGCCTGTCTTCTGTTTCATCCAGTCCACCTCGGCCAGCTTGAGCGCCAGGAGCGCGGTGCGCACCTGCCCGCGCGAGCCGTAATCGCCCAGGTCAATGCCGTTGGCGAGGAAGCGCAGCTCATCTCGGTGCGGCCCGAGGCTGGTCACGCCGCGCGCGATCTCCTCGGCGCGCACTTCCTTCAGCCGCACCGAGAATCCCGCGTAGACCGCGTCATAATCCAGCCCCGAACGGTCCAGCGGCGTATCCAGCCGTAGTCTCAGCTGCCCGTTGGGGCGCGGGAGCGGGTCATAAGAAGGCTCATACGCCAGGCGCAACACCTCGGCGCCGTGGGTCAGCTCCCGGTGGACGCGCGCCGCCAGCTTCTCCAGCTCCTGCACCGCCTCGATCCGCCACAGGATCAGGCGGGCACCGTTCCGGGCAAGGTTTTCGTCCCAGTAATCCAGTTGGGATGCATCGCCGCCGCGCTCGCCGAGCAGCTTGAGCAATGCGTTGCGCTGGGTCAGCGCCTGGCTGTACTCGCTCAGCGCGCGGGCGTAATCAGGCAGGGTCTGCGCCAGCGCCAGGTTGAGATAGCGGCGGCGGTCGTCGGGCGCGCCCTCGATCACGGCGGTCATCTGCGGGACAAAAATCACGGCGTTGAAATGCCCGATGACCTCGCTGAGCGGACGCTTGACGCCGTTGAGTAGGATTTCCTTTCGCAGCCGCTGGCCGTTCACCCCGACCGGTTCAAGGATCAGGCGCACCTCGAGCTTGTACGCCGCTGCCCCGCGCTGGTACTCGGCGACCAGTCGCGCCACCGCCAGCGCCTCTTTGGCTGCCGTGAAGTTGACCAGCTGCCGGTCGGCGTGGGTCTGGAACGAGGTGAACGCCGCCAGGAAATAGATTGCCTCCAGCAAGCCGGTCTTGCCCTGCGCGTTGTTCCCGACCAGCAAAACTGCCCGCCGTGGAAGATCAATATCCAGGCGGGCGAAGTTGCGGAAGTTGGTCAGCGAGAGGTGTTTGAGATACATGTGAATACAGAGACTTACAACAGAAACTCGAGTCCGATTTCATCCCGCAGCGGGATGCCGTTCTCGCCAATCAGGGGAATACCCGGTTTATGCCTACGGGTCTCGTCCATGGCGTTGCGGCGGATGGCGACCAGCGCAAAGCCCAGTTTTTGATAGAACTTCAACGCATTGAGGTTGTCGTTGGTGGTCGTCAGGCTGACGTGGCGGCAGCCTGCCCCTCGCGCTTCCTGGATCACCTTTTGCATCAATGCCGTGCCGATGCCTCTCTGCTCCTGCAGGCTGTCGAGGGACAGCACCTCGCAATCCTGCTGATCGATTCGAAACGTGACGAGCCCGACCCATTGGCCATCCTCGAGCGCGATAAACCCGTCGAGCGGATCAGGGCGAAAGATCTCCCCGTGCACCATCATGGTATCGCCGCCCCAGTGCTCCATCCACCATTGGCGCACCCCGGGTGCATCCTCCACTGAAAGAGGCCGAAGCTCAACCATGCCTTACACGCGGTCTTCGATCGGCTCTTTCGGCTGCCAGATTCTTTCGGCGCGATCAGTAAACAGCACACCGTTCAGGTGATCGATCTCGTGCTGGAAGATGCGCGCCAGCCAGCCCTTTACCTTGACCGTCATCGCCTGGCCGTGGCGGTTCTTGCCCTTGACCGTGACGGCGGTTGGGCGCTCCACTTCGCCGACCAGGCTGGGGACGGAGAGGCAGCCTTCGACCCCTATTTCCGACCCGGCCGACATGCGGGTGATGACCGGGTTGACCACTACATACAGTTTGCGCGGGACGGATTCGTCCTCCTCGTCCCCGTACTCGACCACGATCAACTGCGCGGAAACGGCCACCTGCGGCGCGGCGAGTCCCACGCCAGGGGCAGCGCGCATTGTTTCGATCATGTCGTCGATCAGGGTCTGGAGTTTTTCATCGAATTTGGTCACGGGACGGGCTTTGCGCCGGAGCACCTTTTCGGGAACCGCTAGGATTGTTCTGATTGCCATCGCCATACCTCTACAGAGTACTGCGGAAATAGCTAAACTAAAATCTTGCTTTCGGCCCAACCAAAGGCAAGTAAAAGTTTAGTTAATAATGCAAGAAGCAGTAAATCGTCGTTTTTCTCTACTCTTTAGCCGTTTCAATTCAGAAATTTACTGTGTGCTGCGCAGCAGTATGCAAAGAGCAGTAGAAGTGATGTGTCCGATTTTACTCTGGATTGAACTTGTCTTCCATATCGCCCAGTTCATCGTTGACCTGGTGATATGCCGCCAGCCACTCCGCCATGCGCTCGCGTTCCGCCGCCGAATCCGCTTCCTTCTTTTTAGCAACGCGCGCATTCATGCGCCGTACCACTTCCTGCTGGACGGCGGTTGGATTAAAGACATTCTGAAAATCCAGGTTGATTTCACCGACGGCGATATTGACGGTGCCATAATTAAACAAAATACCAAAAATGCCTCTGCGCACATAACTGACGGAGAGGATATTTTCAAGCGGCGCTGACTGGCGGTTCTCCATGCCCAGCGGCCTGCGGAAAATATCCACAATCTGTTCAGGGGTGATGATATAGAGGTCGTTTGCCCATTCCACGTACACATACGTCCACCACAACAGGATGGAAACGAACACCATCAGCGAGAGTATCACCACGCTGGTCGTGAGCGCTCCGCCTGTTGAAAACCAGAGCGCCAGCAGGATCACCGCCAGCGCAAACGCGCCTCCCGGGAGGACGCTGTGCGCGGCAAGGATGATCAGATGCTTGCGGTAGGTGACAATGTTGTTGACTTCCCAGTGCGTCCTGAGGAAGTATTCGAAAGTAACAGGCTGCAGGCCGGTTGCATTGCTCGCCTTTTTAGATATGCTCCCGGGAACGACTGAGGGTTTCGCCGCCTGAGCCGGTTGCCCCACTGCCTCCGGCGGGGGCGGTGTGATTTTCTTGCGCACCGCATCGCGCATCACGCCCCGCTGGATTTCCTGCTGCTCGCTCCTGGTGCGTCCCCAGTATTCCTCGACCATCGCGGCGGCATGGAGGGGGTCGTTGATGCTTTCGAGCGTGATCTCTCCGGTAAACGTGCGCACGATCACATCTCCGAAGCCGAATGTCCGGCCGAGCAACTCGGTCTGCGTGTTCACCGAGAGCAGGTTCGCGAGCATCGCCTCATGGCGGCTGTCATAGAGGCCCACCACTTTCTCCAGCCAGACCACGCGCCTGTTCGTAATGATGTAATAATCGTTCCCCCAATCGATGAGGCGCCAGAGCGCCCAGAAAGTGAGCACTCCGGTGATGCCAAGCCCAATGGTCAGCCAGAAGGCATTCAATCCGCCGATGGAATTGACGAAAGCCGTCCCCAGGAGGATCAAAGCCAGCGACATCAGAAACACCGGCAGCAGCAAATGCCTGATCAGGACAATGCCATGCTTGCGGGAAAGCAGGTAAACTATCTCGCCTTCTGACAGCCAGGAAAATTTCATCCGGCTGGCCATGTCCCGGCCGCGGATCACGATCTCAAAACGTTGCTGCAGGGAAGGGATCTTCTGGACAATGCGCTTGAAGCTAAGACCATCCAGCCGCAAGAGCATCGTGCCGGGCTGGGCAACCGCAGTGGCGGTCCTTTTCCGTCGCAAAACCAGCGCCCCCTCTCCAAAAAAATCTCCTTTGACGAACAAACCATCCGGTTTATCGACTTTGTTGACCTTGCGGCTTAACTGGACCTGTCCCTTGAAAATGAAAAAGAACCCTTCCCCTGGATCCCCCTGTTTATAAACCACCTGCTGTTCGGCGCAGTTTACTTCTTCGAACTGCTCGGCGACCCAGGAGAGCTGGGTATCATCCAGGCCGCGAAAGAGATGGGATTTCTTCAGGGCAGCGACGCGCTGTAGAATTTCAAGCATAGGTTGATTCTACTGCCTTTTGGCAAATTTGCGATGACGCTCTTGCACCCGTGAAGCGTGACGGGCAGGGAGAGGTGCTCAGTCTGCTGGAATCCCGGCAAATATTAAACCTGCCGGACAATCGTACAACCATAAGGGGGTGCTGCAGCGATATCGGGCAGGCGGCCTGCCAGCAGGGCGTCCACCGCTTCCTTGACGTAAAATCGTTTTGGCTCACACTGGCGGAAGGTGACATCGTCCGCCGCGCCCTGGTAGCGCAGGATGCCGGACCCGTCCACCACAAAAGTGTGAGGAGTGGTTTGCGCGCCCCACGCATCCGCCAACCCGCAGCCTGAATCCAGCAGAACGGGCGCGATCCCACGCAGGTGGGATACTTCAGCCATCTGTTGGGGGGATTCGTTCGCGTTCGAGGCAATCGTCAGCAGGACAGCGCGCTGTCCCCACTCGCGCAGCCACAGCTTGAACTGGTTGTCCGCGCGTTCCGACCAGGGGCACTCCGCCGACCAGAAATTGACGACCACGATCCGCCCGCGATAATCACTCAGCGCATGGAGTATTCCTTCCAGGTCAGGCAAAGTAAAGTCAGGTACGAGGACGCCGGGTTCCATGCCGGAAATTATACCTTGCGATGTCCCTGACAGGTTTTGAAACCTCTCAGGGTGTGGCACGTGATAAAATCCCTGCATATGAAGAAATGGTTATACTGGATCGCGGCCCCGATCGTTGTGATCGTCACCGGCATCACGCTGTTCGGGACTGAGCCCATCACGAGGTGGGAGTTCTGGGTCAGCGTGCTGGGGGGTGTGCTGGCCCTGTGGCTCGCAAGACCGCTGCTCCAAAAACGCTGGGTGTTCTGGACGGGAGTCTGGGTCAGCTTCATCCTGGTGTGGATCGCACTGCGCGGGCTGCAGCTGGCCGCGTTCATCGAAGCGCTGCGGTACGCCAACTACTGGTGGCTGATCCCGGGCATCGCCGTGTACTTCGTCGGGATGTGGGTGCGGGCCTGGCGCTGGCACTATTTATTGAAGCCGATCAAAAATATCCCCACCAAAACGGTGTTCCCGGTCACGACCATCGGATACATGGGCAATAACATCTACCCGGCGCGCGCCGGAGAAGTGCTGCGGGCGGTGATCCTCAAGCGGCGCGAACAGGTGCCGATATCTGCATCGCTGGCGACGATCATTGTCGAGCGCATTTTCGATGGCGTGGTCATGCTGGGCTTTGTTTTCATCAACCTGTCAGAGCTGGCAAAGCTGACCGGCAGTTCGGGGTTTGTCGGCAGCATCCAGAGCCTGGCGCTGTGGGGCTCGCTGGCATTCTTCGGGGCGCTGGGAATTTTCCTGCTGGCAGCCATGTTCCCGGTAAGGACCGCCTGCCTCGGGCAGTGGTTCATTGACCATCTGGTGCCCGCCCGCTTCCGCGAGCAGACCAGCGGCATCATGCACAAGTTCCTAGACGGGCTGGCCTCTTTACGCTCACCGTGGAACATCCTGATGGTGTTCTTCACCTCAGTGTTGATCTGGCTGCTCGAAACGGGAAAATACTGGTTCGTGATGCATGCCTTCGATTTCAGCGTCAGCTTCTTCGCGCTGATGCTGATGAACGGAATCGTCAACCTTGCCACCACGCTGCCCTCTGCGCCAGGTTACATCGGCACCTTCGATGCGCCGGGCATCGCCATCCTGACGGCTTACGGCGTCCCGCAGGCTGTTGCGACGGGATACACGCTGGTGCTGCATGCCGCGCTGTGGTTCCCGATCACGGTGCTGGGCGCGTATTACCTTGCGCACGAGGGGATCCAATGGACCGACTCGCTGCGGCAAGAGGCGCAGGAAAGTTAACCGTCAAGATGGGGGGACTGTCGAAATCCGTCTTATCTGAGGAGCAGTAATGAAAATTGCAATCATCGGCGCGGGGTTTGGCGGCATGGCAGCCGCCTGGGATCTAAAAAACGCCGGACATGAGGTGACGATCTACGAATCGCTCGACACCGTCGGCGGGCTGGCGAGCGGATTCAAGGAACCACACTGGGAGTGGTCGGTGGAAAAGTTCTATCACCACTGGTTCGCGAGCGACCGGCACATGCTGGGTCTTATCAAGGAACTGGGCTGGAGCGACCGGGTGCTGTTCCCCCGCCCGTACACGGTGATGTACCACGAGGGCAAATTCTACCCGTTCGATTCCATCACCAAAGCCATCCTGTTCCCCGGGCTGGGCTGGGGCCTGAACAAGATCCGTTTCGGGCTGGTGGGTTTGTACCTGCGCCTGACAAATAACTGGAAAGCCCTGGAGAAGGTCACCGTTGACGCGTGGATGCGCAAGTGGGCCGGGGAAAAAGTATATAAGCTGATGTGGGAGCCGCTGGTCATCGGCAAGTTCGGCGAGCGCTATTACCGGCAGGTCAACATGGCATGGATGTGGGCACGCATCAAAGCGCGCACGACTCGCCTGGGCACCTTCGAAGGCGGCTTCCAGAAGTTCGCGGATTTGTTCGCCGAGCGACTGCGCGGGATGGGGGTCGGAATCCGCCTGTCGTCAAAGGTGACCTCGATCAAACGGGATCAGGCAACGGGCAGTCTGACCGTTGAATCGGAGGCCGGGGCGGAATCCTATGACAAGGTGCTGGTGACGGCATCCCCGGCGCTAATGGCGCGTCTGTCCCCCGAATTACCGAAGGCGTACCTGGAAGGGCTGCTGAAGCTGGAGAGCATGGGGGCGGTGGTGATGGTGCTGTCGCTCAAGCACCGGCTTTCGGAGGAAGGCTATTACTGGTACAACATCCCGAAGAGTGCGGGCTTCCCGTTTTTGGCGGTGGTGGAGCACACCAATTATGTCCCGAAGGAGAAGTTCGGCGGCGACCACATCGTGTACGTGGGTGATTATCTCGAACCAGACCACGCCTATTTCAAGCTGAGTGATGCGGAACTGCTGGAGTTGTTCGCGCCGCATTTGAAGAAGTTCAACCCCTCCTTCGAAAAGGACTGGGTGAAGAAGGTCTGGGTGTTCAAGACGGCGTATGCCCAGCCGGTGCCGCTCGTGAACCATTCGCAGAATATCCCGTCCATCGAGACGCCGGTGGAAGGGCTGTACTTTGCATCGATGAGCCAGGTCTACCCGTGGGACCGCGGCACGAACTTCGCGGTCGAGATCGGCAGGCGCGCGGCAAGGTTGATGATGGGAGAGCGGTAGGCTGTATTCAGTTATCATTTACTAATAATGAATAAGAGACGGTCACTTTGCAAGTGACCGTCTCTTATTGAACCATGAGAAATCACTTGATCTCTATCGATGACATCATGGCATCCAAAATATCGAGCGAGGGATACAGGGGCACAACATCGGCTTCCAGCAGTTTTTCCATGCGGGAGTTGAAAACCTCGAAGGATTTACCAGCTTGTTCATATTGTCCTTCCTTCCATGCAATAAACGGGCCAAAATCATTTTCCCATAACTGCTCATCGACAATATATGGATGGGAGATGGGAGACAGCCAACCAAATATGAAATAACGTCCGTCATCCGAAAGCCCCTGGAATGTATAGTACATCTTATTAACAGTTAGATAATTAGCACTTGAAATTAAGAAACGCACCCCCCTGCCTCCGGTAAATTGGATGGGCTTGGCATCAACTATAAAGTGCAATGGTATGCCACCGTTGGCGCCGCAGAAAGGATTCAAGTTTGCTTTTACAATTTCAGTGCTTTCAAGATTCTTACGCAAAGCCTGAGTGCAATCGATATAACTCAATCGGTTTATATAATACCGGCTGAGAGGGTCCTGCAAATCATAGACTATGATCCCACCGCCTATTGCGCCGGATACATCATAATAACTATGAGCAGCGTAAGACGCCACCCAACCTAATTGAAGATCGCCTCGCGGATCATTGGGGAAGGGCGTTTCAGCCGTTTCCGGAGTGGGCAAGGGAGTCGCCAGTGGGTAGTATTCGCCTGTGATCCCGCTGACAAGCCCGGTATCCGGAGAGATTTGTATCTCGCGCAGGTCATACTTTTGGGTGCCGTCTGGTTGAAGGGCAGGCGGTAGTTCATACCATACTGAAATTGGCTCTGTCAGCCAGTAACTGGTTGCATCACCTTCAGCGGCCCAACCTTCCAGCCCCTCCAGACTGCGAACAAACCACCAGGTGTAGCCGTTGGCACATTGCGGGCCATCCACGATTAATGCGTTCTCCCCCGGCTGGATGTTTCCGATCACTTCGCCACTGCTGCCAGGAGACTTGCGCAAACGGCTGGGGGTCGGCGGATCGACACTGACTCTTGCCCAATCGCCAATGGCAAGCTTGATTTCGGGCGCGCCCAGGCATGCCATGATCTCCCCGACAGGCATCGCTACAGGCGCGCCGGAGATGGGTTTCAGTCCGAATATCTGATCCAGGAGGGACATGTGAGGCTGAAAGTCATTATTAGTTGCCTGGGCAATTTGACCAAATGTCAGCTTGGTATCCAGCGCAGCAAAAATAAGATATTTCATGTCGGAACTGAAGCCCCAAAACGCATAATGCGGCAGTGGTTCCTGGCTGCCATCTGCCGGGGAAAGCATCGCAATGGCATGCAGCCCCATCCCGCCATTGAACGTTCCAGCCTGTGTCAGGTATGTTTCGCCCAGCGAGAGCGAATCCACAATGTTTGCCGGGATCACACTCGTAGCCGGCTTCACCAGCAGGGTATTGATCGCATTGCGAACCCGTTCCAATGCCGTGCGACGATCAGGCCGGTAATAAAGGTAATCTTCCACCGGGTAGACATAGATGATCGAGTTTTGGTTCGAGAGTGGATAGTCAATGAAACGGGCAATGGTCATGGGGGGCGTTTTTGCCTCGTGGTCAAAGGGCAGGCTGCCAACCCGCATCCTGGTGCCAACTTCCGCGGGCAGGGTCAGCGTGAAACCGGGCAGTGAAATCTCTGTCCCATTGACATTTTGAGCGTCGGTCGAGATGGGCTGAACCCAGTATTCATCCGCAGTTCCTTCTGCCATCCAGCCTTCCACCCCATTTTCTGCATGGACCTGGAACCAGGCCAGGCCATCAACACACTTCGGTCCTGCTAATACATCAAAATATCCACCGGCAGGAATTTCGCCTATTTTTGTTCCTGCTGTACCAGGTGCGGAGCGGACTCGGTTGGATGAGGCGGACGAGGTACTGACCCGCCCTTTTCGCCCGGGCATGAGCATGCTGGGCTGCGTATCGGGACAGGTATTACTGCCAATTTCTTGCGGCAAGAGTGGCAGGGTAGGGATAGGGGTGACTGTCTGGCGAACTTCCGTAGGCCGGGCGGTCACCATCATCGGCGTAGTGATCGCGCCTGGAGCATCATTAAGTGAGATAGAAGTTGTTCCTTCCAGCGGGGATGCCGACGGTTGTGTGCTCGAAAAAGAGCAAGCCGGAATGAACAATGCCATGCAAAGCAATATTACGATTAGCTTGCTTTTCGTAATCATTGAGGACTCCCTTCCTGTTATCATGCTATTTCAGCGGCTCCAGGAAATAGTTGATTCCGTCGCCCTCGACGGTCCAGCCGGTGCCGCCAGGTTCGTAGGCCGCGAGAAGGATACCAAGCGCAATAACCAAAATTAGGATTGGCTGTCTATTCATGGAACCCTCCCCTCCTAGATGGAATAACCTGAATTATATAAATGACAATCAATGTTCCTTAAAAAATATTATATAGCGGGATTATGAAATATTTCATAACGGGTCTGATACGACAAAGATTATTCAATGCTCATGCTTTGGAGAAAATTAGATAGCAACAAAAAAATCGCAACCTCCATTAAGGGGTTGCGATTTAGGCCTTGAGTAACTCAGGCTTTCCGGGTCATCATTGACTTACCAGCATCACGGCAATCCTGTTGCCTGGATCTTCAGGGGTTATAGAGATCATAACCATGCGGGTTTCACCCTTAGTGAAATACCACATGACAGTTCCACTCTGAGTGGTTTCCGACATTAATTGCCAGCCGTTTGACGCCATGCCGGACTTGTAAAAGTCCTTGATCTTTTCGATCGGCATGTTGCTGGTGAATGCATACATATTCATCCCCTGACTGACCGTGGTTGCCAGATCCCCGTTATTGTCTGTCAGCAAGGGAATATCATTGGGAAAACCCTCTATTGTTTGAAATGGCGTTGCACCGGCGGGAGTTTCGCCTGGCTGCGCCGGTTGGGTCGGCTGGACGGGAACACCAGGTTGAGTCTGGACGGGTTCGCGGGTAGCTTTTACGTCCGGGGTGCCCACCAATACTCCAGGCCCAGTCGCGGGCGCAGTCGCGTCTATCCCCGTCCCGGTCGTGGACAACCGGCGTGTTGCGAAGTATGTCCCTCCTCCCAGCACGATGCAGACAGTACCCACCAGAACGAGGATCCCAAGCACGATCAAGCCAATCTTCCAACCTTCCATCTTTTTAGGAGCAGGGGGAGCAGCCACAGGTCTTTTGACTTTCCCAAGCTCCGTGGCGGGAATAGCGGTTACGTCCAGCCCTCTGACTGTCTCAAAATCCAGCGTATGGGATCCCACCATAGTCTGGTCGCTGCGCTCCAGCCTTTCAAGCGTCGACGCGAACTCCCCCATGGTCTGGAACCGGTTCTCCGGCTCCTTCGCCAACGCCTTGAACAGGATCTGCTCCACGACATCCGGCAGGCTGTCCACGAAGGACTTGGGACGGGGCAGTGGATCGCGCAAATGCTTGATCAACACTGCCGCCGGTGTATCAGCGGAGAAAGGCAGCCGGCCGGTGACCATCTGATAAAAAACAACGCCCAGGGAATAGATGTCGGTCCTCGGGTCCGCAGCGCCTGTCCATTGTTCGGGCGCCATGTAATCCGGCGTACCGATGCCGACCCCGGCGGCGGTCAACTGGGTGGACCCGCTTTGCGCCAGAATCTTGGCGATCCCGAAATCGGACAGGATCGGCGCGCCCGACTGGCTGATCAGGACGTTGGCGGGTTTCACATCGCGGTGGATGATGTTCTGCTTATGGGCATATTCCAACGCCCGCGCGATGGGCGCCAGCAGGGCTGCGGCTTCGGGATAGGGTATGGGCTGCCCCATCTTCTCCTTCAATGTGCCACCCTGCAGGAAGGGCATCACCAAATAGGGTACCCCGCCCTCTTCGCCGTAATCCAGCACTTTTAAGATATAGGGGTGGTCCAGCTGCGCCAGCGCCCTGGCTTCGCGCTGAAAACGTTTGAGAAATTCGCTGTCGGCTCCCCCTGCGATGTCTGTGCGGATGATCTTGATTGCCACGAACCGTTCCAGGTTGGTGTCATAGGCTTTAAAGACCGAAGCCATGCCGCCTTGTCCCAGTGGTTCGATGATATGGTATCGCCCAAGGTTTTGACCGATTAGATTATTCATCGCTTCGCCTCATAGGTTGACAATATTCCTACCATCTTAATTATTATACAGCAGCTTGAATCCTGTAAAACCGGCGGTCAAAACTCGCTTCAGGTTCTCCCGTCACGTCACGCCTCATGTGTCGCATACCGTTCCCAATGCAGGACGTCGTTCAGCAGTTTTTTCTCCACGGAGGGCGACTCTGCCGGAATGCCCACCGGCACCAGGGTGAGCAGTCGCTTCGACTTTGGGACCGAGAGCAGCAGCTTGAACTCTTCCTCGCGGGGCAACGTGTAACCCTCGAGCCAGCATGCACCGTAGCCCAGGGCGGTACAGGCAATCAACATGTTCTCCACGGCCGCCGAGGCATCCTCGACCCACCAACGGGACGAGGGATCCATGACCACGGCAATGATCGCACCTGCCTTGTCCATCCACTCTGAAGCAACTTTGAGTTGATTGATCATCGCATCGTCCGTGATCACGATGTAGTCCCAGGGTTGCTTGTTGTTCCCAGAGGGCGCAAGCCGGGCGGCATCCACGATCTTTTCCAGGTCTGCGCGAGGAATTTTTTCTCCGGTATATCTGCGTATGCTCCTTCTATTCCGTATTGCCTCCAGAGCGTCCATGGTCAGAAGTCTCCTGTTCTCATCACCCGGGATAACATGGATTTCAACATCGGGTGAACCACAATTACTATATCCCATATTTATATTTCGGGCAACAACTATAAAAAAGAACTCCGAGGGTCTGACCGCCTCGAAGTTCTTCATCGAAGATATTCTGTTTTGTCCAGCACACGGACATTGTGCTCAACTCATTTTTACTTTTTCCCCCATAACGTCAACGCCGCCGCAATGGCGGGATCATTCTCAAATGTAAATGCGTCCCAATCGGCATATGCCATGACATCCGGCTGGATGCCGGTTTTCTCCCAATCGGCGTGAGAGACGGGCGGGTCGAAGCGCTCCTCGGCAATCCATGTCCGCGACCCATCGCTGAACGAATAACCGCGGAGGATCTCCACGTTGCCCAGGGTGGTCTGCCCGATTATTTTTGCGCGGCCTGTATCCTGAAGCGCGCCGGAGAAGATCTCTCCAAAACTGACCGTGTCTTCACCGACCAGGATGATGAGCGGTACCGTCTGCGAGTTGTTGACCGGGTCGGCGGTGACAGTCAGGGGACGTTCGGATGTGCGGCTGATAAAATGCCCGAGGGTGCCGTCCGTAAAGTAACTCAGGATCGGTTCGACCACATCGCTTGAACCGCCTCCATTCATCCGGTTGTCAAGGATCAGACCGTCGAGGGGCCCGAAATCTTCAAGTGCTTGTTTCACCTGCCCCGGGACGGTCTCATCGAAAAACGTCGGTAGGTAGATATAACCAATACGCGAACCGTCAGTGGTCGGGACCAGCCGGGCATAAATCGGGAGGGGCGCTGTGATTCGACTGCGGATGAACGTGATGTCACGCGGCTCTTCGCCGGGGGATTGGACGGTGAGCACGACCGCGCTGCACTCGGGACCCCTCACGCGTTCCGGATGCGCCACCCCGTCCTGCACAATCGGGATCCCATCCACCGCCAGGATGCTGTCGTGCTGGGCGAGCCCGCCGTGCTCCGCGGACGAATCAGGGAATACCGAGAGGACAGAGACATGCCCCTTCTCAGGCATGGGCAGGACGAGAACACCGATGCCGACAAAATCATTCGAGCCCGATAGCTCGGCATCCGACTGCGCAACTATCGCCGGTGACTGGAACTGGGAGTGTTCGTCGCCCAACTCGGACACGAGATTCTCCAATCCTGTATAGAATGCTTCGGTATCCAGACCGTTTTCGACACGGGTGCGATACTCTGCAGTTATCCCGGCCCAATTCACCCCGTTGAAATCCGGATATAAATACACTTCATTAATTTTGCTTACAAGTTCATCCAGAATGCGCAGCTGTTCTTTCTTGGTGAGAGGTGGATTCGCTTTAAGTTCCGGTGTGGGTTTAGCGGAAGTAATGTCAGGCGCAAGAGTGGCAACCGGTTGACCCTGACAGGCAGGGGGAATATAGACGACCGGAGTGGGCGGGATTGGGCTGGGTGTCAACGTGGGAATAGCGGTGGAGGTGAGGGTAGGAGAAAAACTCTCTCCAACTCTCGAAAGCATGTTACACGAGAGGGAGATCATAAGGAAAAGGGCGATCCATAATCGTTTCATTTTTACCTATTGTCTGACTGATTTACCAATAATTTATGGCAGTTTATTTTTAGCGACTCGTCATCCTGTATGCCAACCCCAGGAGACCCGCACATGTATCCGTTGGGAAATGCAGGGTTAATTCCCAACTTGAATTGTATATTCCTTGCTCCCCTGCTGGCCGTTGATATTGGTACCGTAACACCATACGGCGACCGTAAAAGTGAATTTCCCGTCTTCCGTCGGAATACCGGTGATCCGGGCAACATTTTCATGCTCGACTTGCGCCATGGATAATCCTTCTGGCAATGCTCCCTCAAGGATATAAAATTCACCTACCGGGGTTTCATTCTGTGAGATTTTGATCTCGGCTTCGTAGGCAATGCCTTTCCGGGCTGAAGGGAGCACATCGGGTGCAAATATCAACGGCTGACGGGTCCTTTCAGGCGGAGGAAAAAACGGGAAAAAATAACAGGCCGTCGTGGTCATGAGTAACAGGGCCGCCAGGATGCTGACTGCGTAACGGTTATGTGCCATCGCTGTTTGTTACTACCAAGGGGGTGTTGTTCGAGCGAGGTTAAACCCGGCCGAATCCCATCCGGCTCAACAGATTGTCCTTGCGGATGAACTGGTGATACATCGCCGCGCCAAAGTGCAGAACAATGAGCGCGATGAGAATGAGGGCAATGTAACCATGCACGTAGCGCACCGGATAAATGAAGAAATCTATCGGGAGCGGCGTGCCGGAGGCACCAAAAACGATCTTGAACAGGTCCGCCTGTGCTGCGGTGCTGATCCCGCTAAGAGCCATCAGGATGGCAAAGAGATACAACGCATAATGAGTCAAATTGCCGATGGTATCCAGGAAACGGTTTCCAGCAGTCGCCGGCTCGGGTTTTTTGGTTGTCAGCCTCACTACCAGGCGGATAAGCATCAATATCAGGATGAGAATGCCCGTCGCCATATGAAAACCCAACGGCAAGAGTTTTGCCGGATTGTTGGGCATCCATTTCAGGGACAACATGCCGATTAATAGCATTGTGATGATCATCAGCGCCAGGAGCCAGTGTAAAGTGACCAGCAGCGGGTGGTAACGTTTGGGTTTATCCATTTTGCCTCAACCTTTCAGAAATATTTGGATAAGTTCCGTCTAGTATAGCGCAGAGTCGGATGCAAAACAAGAACACCTTTTTTAAGTCCTCAGCTGGTTGGGATTTGTTCGTCAGGTCTCCTGTGCAGGTCGTCATTGTTCTCAATTGAGGTCCGCTTATGCAATGATGAATACTTTAATGGGACATAGGAAGCAGGCAAGCAGTGGGGATACCAATCGCGTTCAAAGATCAACTGCATCTGGTAAAGTGTTGTAAAATTGACTCATTACACTGTCCCCGCCGTGAGCGGCGGTACCTATACACTGTTCTGAGAGGAGATTCCCCATGTACCACACCCTAATTCTCGTCGGCAATGTTGGTCGCGACCCGGAGATGCGCTATACCCCATCCGGTCAGCCTGTCACCAGTTTTTCGGTCGCGACAAACCGCCAGTACACTTCCAATAATGGCGAACAGGTGAAGGAGACAATCTGGTTCCGCGTCACCACCTGGGGCAAGCAGGCCGAGACCTGCAACCAGTATGTCAAGAAAGGCATGAAAGTTCTGGTAGAAGGTCGGCTGACCCCGGATACCTCGACTGGCGGTCCGCGTGTATGGACGGACCAGAGCGGCAACCCACGCGCCTCATTTGAAGTGACTGCCAATACGGTACGGTTCCTGTCATCAAAAGGTGAAGGAGATGGCGGCAGCACGAGCGGCGACTCCGGATTCGTTGGCGCACCTTCGGAAGACGATATACCCTTCTAACTCATTTAAAGGCCACGGAGCACTGCCCACGGCATGCTCTGTGGCAAGACCTACTGGAGGCTGACATGGCTGTCCCGCCCCGACCCAATTCCCCCGTGCTCGAACTCCCTACAGACCTGCGTCCCGCCTACGCCAATCTGGCGCGCATCGCACACTCCCCAGCGGATTTGGTCATCGATTTCGCTCATTTGTTACCGGGTGAAAGTAAGGCGCGCATCACTTCGCGGGTGTTGTTATCACCCCTGAGCGCCAAGCTGCTTTATCGCGCCCTCGGCGAGAACCTGACCCGCTACGAAACGGCTTACGGCGAGATCATCATCCCGAACGCCTCGCTGGCGGAGCAGTTATTCAAACCCATCTCCCCGCCCGAAGCCCCCCCGGGAGAAGACAAAGAGTGACCTCACCCCTGCCCCTCGCCCAAAAAGAGAGGGGGTTAAGGACATTATGCAGAACCTGGATCCGATAGTAGAACAGATACGCCAGAATTTTGACGCACGCACTACCGCCCGCGACCGGGCGCTCGCCGATGCCCGCGCCCTCACCCGCCACTGCGCCAACGCCATCCGTGCCGTTCACCGCGACGACGAACCCGCAATGAATGAGCACCTTAACGAAGCGCGCGGATTGGCAAGCTCATTACGCAACAGCCTGACCAAATATCCGGATATCTATTACGCCGGTTATACCCAGGATGCATTGAAGGAATTCGTCGAAGCCAGCCTCACCTGTGCGCTGATCCGCAGCCAGCCATTGCTTTCACCCGATGAACTCGGTGTGGAGCACAATACCTATCTCAATGGGCTGGCGGAAGTCGTCGGTGAATTACGCCGCCGCTGTCTTGACATCCTGCGGCATGGTTACTCCGTTGAGGCGGAGCGCCTGCTCACCGCCATGGACGATATCTATGCCGTGCTCGTCACCATGGACTACCCCGACGCCATTACCAGCGGTTTGCGGCGCCAGACCGATATCGCCCGTTCGATTATTGAGAAGACCCGCGGCGACATCACATTCAGCCTGCGCGGCGAGCACCTCGAGCGTGCCATCGCACGCCTCTCCACACAACTCGGCGCTGACCAGCCCGACAATATCCGCCTGGCCCGCTTCGACGAAGACAAATAAAATGCCCCGCAAGCCCAAACGTTACCAGATGCCTCTCTACGAACGCGTGATCAAACGCTGGATCAGCGCTACGTTCTGGCTGAGTGTCTTTCTAATTGGATTCGGGGCAGCCGCCTGGTTCTGGTTGCCACAATACCCAGAATGGGAAGTCTACATGCTCTTTGGGGCCGGGGCACTCGCATTCCTGATCACCCTCATCCTGTTCCTGTTTCGAAGGGGAGCCTACCTGCAACTTTTCCCCGGTTACCTCCGCATTGTGACGCCGTTCATGCGGGTCAAGGTCGATTACAAACGTATCCTGCGAACATACACGGCCGGGATAAGCAGCCTTTTTCCGGCAAATAAGGTTCGCGGGATGCGCCGGGAAATCCTTGCCCCTTTTTCGAAACATACTGCCATCGTCGTCACTCTTAATGCATACCCCATTTCTTCCTGGGTCGTGCATACTTTTCTCTCGCCTTTTTTCTTTATCCCGAAAGACAAAACGCCGCATTTCATCCTGCTGGTGGACAACTGGCTCGATTTCAGCACTGAACTGGAGAGTTGTCGCGCTGCTGCAATACAATATTATCCGCCCCAGCAACAAACGCCCCTGGTCATGGTGTCTGACAGAGCTAAACCGGCACCACCCAAGAAGGGCAGGGCAGGTCTTCTATCCGGTTTGAGAAACAATAAAAAGAAAAAATAGAGGCGGATCGCGATCCGCCTCTACGCTTCACGGAAATGAGTATGAATATTTATTTTGCCTGCTCAATCACCGGGGGTCGAGAGTTTGAACAAATTTATCAGGCTATCGTCGCCGCCCTTGAAGCGGAGGGGCATGTCATTCCCACCTCGCATCTCGCCAGCTCCGAAGTGGTCGGGCTGGAGAAAATTGTCACCCCGCAGGATGTTTACTTGCGTGATATCCAGTGGATCAATCAGGCGGACCTGATCATTGCCGAGGTCAGCACCCCTTCGCACGGCGTAGGTTACGAGGTGGCCTATGCATTGAGTATCGGTAAGCCTGTGTTGTGCTGTTACCAGCAAGGGCAAGCCGTCTCCAAAATGATCACAGGCAATACGAATGCCAATATCCGGGTTCTGACGTATCGGACGAAAGAGGAAGCCACGGATATCGCCTGTAAATTTGCATCACAAGGACGGTCACCCTTGTGAATAAAATCACGAATTATCAGTGACATTTGACGGTATTGTCAGCCAGGATAGTAGAGTAACATTGTCGATGGAGACACATCACAGACACCTCTAAATGCTCTACATGTCTCCTCCTTTGGCGAATGCCAACGCCGGGTCCTCCCCCCGGCGTTGGCTATTTAAAAAATCTATCCCTGGTTTTTAGAAAACCAGGGATAGATTTTTCTTTGCCGGGTTATTTCGCCATATTATTCGAGGCAGCCTGCTGACGAAAATCGGATTTGTACAGGGGCAGGACCACGAAAAAAGTGGAGCCTTCTCTCAGCTTTGACTCGACCCAGATGCGCCCTTCATGATTGTCTACAATGGATTTAACGATGGCCAAACCCAGGCCCGTCCCGGGAACACCTTTCGGGACATTGCTGGCACGGTAGAATTTGTCAAAAATATGCGCCTGGTCAGAAAGGGGGATGCCGATCCCCGAATCCTTGACAGCGGTGATCAACTGATCTTCCTCCACATTCATCCGTATGCTTACGCTGCCGCCATCCGATGTGTACTTGATCGCATTACCAATGAGATTGTCAAGCATCTGGCGGAGACGGATGGGGTTGCCCAATACGGGCAGGATGGATTGAGGCACATCCACCGACACTTTGAGTCTTTTATCATTTATTTGATTGAAGTAATTATCGAGTGTATAGCGTAATATGCCATCCATGGCGACCAGGTCTTTACGGCTGTCGAGCCCGGCCTCGATCCGCCCCAGGTCGAGCAGGTCGTTGACAAGGGTGGTGATACTGTTGACGCTATTCTGAATTCGTCTTATAAACTCTTTTTGCTGTTCATTAAGCGGTCCGATACGATCAAGGAGCTCCACGTAACCCATAATGGCGGTCAGCGGGGAACGCAGATCGTGCGATACGGTATGGATGAAATCACTCTTGAGCCGGTCGAGCATCTTGAGATGCGTTATCTCCTGCATGGTTATAGCCGAGCCAACTCCCTGGATGGGCGTATATTGCGCGTTATACACACGTCCATCTTCGAAACTAATTTCATGATGCTTTAGCGGACTCTCTTCAACTGAACCGACCAGGGCACGTACATCCTGATGCTGGACAATGTCAAATAAATTCTGGCGCGACAGGTCAGAGAGCCCCAGGCCAAAAGCGCGGCGCGCTGCAGGATTAATAAGCATGATGCGCAGGTCGCTGTCGAGAACAATTACACCATCATCGATGTTGTTAAGCATGGTTTCCAGTTGGACGCGCTCGTATTCAGATACATGATACAGGCGCGCGTTCTCGATGGCATTGGACGCATAGTCAGCGAGCAGAGACAGCAGCAAGACATAATGGTCACGAAATGGACGATTACTCTGGCGGTTAACAACGCCCAGAACGCCGAAGATGTGATCTTGCAAGCGCAGCGGGACATAGATAAGGGCATGGACGAGGTATGCGGTCTTGATTTTCTGCGGGGATGAACTGCTGAATGAGACCGGTTCCCCCGTGCGGATGACCTGTCCCGCTATTGAATCTGCCACCTTTAAGCGGAAGGTGCGTGCCTGTTGTTCCCCCAGATTTCGCTCAGCGCGGACATATAACTCACCACTGGCCTCGTCCAGCAGAAGCAATTGACCTTCCTCTGCCCCCGTCAATTCCACCGCCGTACTGACCACGCTGGTCAGAACGCTATCAAGCTCGAGCGAACCCGTAATGGCATGCCCCAGCCTGACCAGCGTTTCCAACTCTTTTACCCGTTTTTCAAGGGACGAGGTGGTGTTCTTGACTTCCCGTCGCACCCAGTCACCGAGGTTCTCGGCACGCTTCTGGCAGCGTTGCAGCACTTCGACGATCTCATCCGTCCGCAAGGGGGGGAAGAGCACATCGCTTAGGCCGACCCGGAGGGCTTTTTTGACCAGATCCGGGGATTCGAAATCCGCGAACATCACAATGGGCAGAGTCGGAAAACGATCCAGCATGTTTTCCGCCAACTTTATTCCGTCCTTCCCCTTGAGCTTTTCGCCAATCACCACCATTGTCGGACTGGTCTCCAATAATGATTTTTCCAACCCCGCCTGATCATGAATGGTCAAAACCGAATACCCGGATGCCCGCAACGCCCGTTCGAGCAGTTGCAGAACGGGGGATTTGTCCAGTGCAAGGAGAATGCTCTGAGAGTTCGGCATGAAAAATCCTAAGGTCGCCTGAGTGGCTTGGTCGCCTGCTGGTTTGCCAGGACTGCCAGGCGCTCCATAGCTATTCTGACTGTAGTAAGGGCTTGGCGTTGTTCGGGCGTCAAGGAACCCATTTGATCTGACAGGGTCAATTGGAGGGGATAAAGCGCTGTCTGGATTTGTTCCTGGAGTTCCTGCCGCATTCCCTCGAAGCGGTCATATTTACGTTTTTCCCCTTTTTGCGCAGCATCAGCAGATTGCGCCAGAGCGCGGAATAACTGGGCATTGACCAGCGAGATGGAGGCATAATCAGCCAGTGCCTCAAGCAGGGATTGGGCGCTCTGTTCAAACGGACGGTCTGCCTTGCGTACCATAGCTAACAAACCAATCACTTCATTTTGCGCTTTGATCGGCACTACCGCGACAGACTTGCCTATCTGTGCAACTTTGAACTGTTTGAGAGGCTCACCGTTAATGGCCAGTGTCTCGCCGGAGAGCGCCACCAGATTTCCAATCCCATCATCCAGCGGTTGGTTAAGTTTTTTTGCCCAGCCTTCAGGCAGTTTAAGCTGCGCTGAAAGCAGGTAGGCGCGCGTCTTCTCGTCCCGCAGAGTCAGCCAGCCCATATCTGCTTCTGATACTTGGACAGCACCTTCCACAATTTTTTCAAACAAAACCCGTTGATCGGTGATGGAGATGACTGCCCGGCCAATGCTGAAAATGGTGGTCAGTTCGCGCACACGCCGTTGAAGTTCGATATTGGCCTGTTTGAGCTGGCGGTCAAGCTGTTCACGGGCGCGTCCTTCGTGAGTCTGTTTGAGCACGCGCTCGACAGCTGACACAACCTCAGCTTCACGGACAGGCACATTGATGTAATCGGCCGCACCAAGGCGGAAAGCCTGGATCACATCCGTCTCATTCCCTTTATTCGCAAGTACAATAAAAGGAGCAGAAATACCCTGCGAAGACAGGGCAACCAGAAGGTCTTTACCGCTCAGGCCGGGTAAAACCAGATTGGCGATGATCAAGTCAGGAGTTACCTGAACAGCCTGGCGGATGGCAGCGGCAGCATCCGTTGCCACGCTGATCTGATATCCAAGCGGCTTCAGTGCCTGGCGGGCAATCAGGTCGCTAACATCAGGGTCACTTTCCACCACCAGTATACGTTCCGCAAACAAAGCCATATCAATTTATGATAGCATGAATCTTAAAAATATGGGTTTGTTAATAAAAATGTAAGCACTGGAATATCATTTTCAAGCCATGGGAATGCTCTTCGCAGAATAAATTACCGGAGAACACGAAAAATGGGTGATTTTCTTTGGTGGCGCGACGGCGTGATCTACCAGATTTACCCGCGCTCGTTTGCAGATTCAAACGGCGACGGATTTGGCGATTTGCCCGGTATTACCGCCAAGCTGGATTATCTGGCTTTTTTAAGGATCGACGGGATCTGGCTATCACCGATTTATCCCAGCCCGGATAAAGATTACGGATACGATGTAGCCGACCACACATCCATTGATCCGCGTTACGGGACGCTGGCTGACTTCGACACCCTGCTCGCAGAAGCGCATAAGCGCGGAATCAGAATCATTCTCGACCTAGTGCTTAACCACACCTCTGATCAGCATCCGTGGTTTCGCGAGTCCCGTTCCAGCTGTGACAACCCCAGGCGCGACTGGTACCTCTGGAAAGATAAACCCGGCAACTGGGCGTCAGTATTTGGGGGTTCTGGTTGGACGTATGATCAAAATACCGGGCAGTACTACTTTCATATGTTTCTTAAGGAGCAGCCTGACCTTAACTGGCAGAATCCCGCGGTTCGTCATGCCCAGTTGGATGTAATCCGTTTCTGGCTTAAGCGTGGCGTGGACGGTTTTCGCCTCGACGTGTTCAACGCCTACTTCAAGCATCCCGGCCTGGCGGACAATCCCTCCCGCTTTGGGCTGCGGCGCTTCGACCGGCAGATACACGTCAACGACATGGACCGCCCGGAGATGATGCCGCTGCTAGGCGAGCTGCGTTCCCTACTGGATTCCTACCCGGAGCGTTATTCCGTGGGCGAGCCGTTCATGCCTACACCGGAAATAACCGCCTCCTACACCGGGACCCACAAACTGCACAGCGCTTTTCACTTCTTCCATTACATAACCGAGCTGATCCCGAAATGGAACCCTGCATACTTCCAACAGCAAATAACAGACCTCGAGAAAAAAGCCGCTGACCGCTATAGACCTTCGCTCGCAATGAGCAACCACGACATTCCGCGTTCCGCCTCGCGCTACTGCCACGGCGAAGAAGACCACAATGCCAGGATTGCCATGACGCTGCTGATGACCCTGCGAGGCACACCTTACTTGTACTATGGCGAAGAGATCGGCATGCGCAACATCTCCCTGCGCCGCAACGAAATCATAGATCCGCTCGGCAAATATTACTGGCCGATCTACTGGGGCCGCGACGGCTGCCGTTCGCCAATGCAATGGGATGCCTCTCCGGGTGCCGGTTTCTCCACGGGCAAGCCCTGGCTCAAAGTTCACCCGAACTACAGCCAACGGAATGTCGCTGCGCAGGATGCTAACCCAGACTCGCTGTTCAACTTCACCCGCCGGCTGATTACGCTGCGAAAAGAATACCGTGCACTTCGAGAAGGAGAATTCGTACCCCTCGAAAACACCCCACGAAGCGTACTGGCTTACCTGCGCCGCACCCCGGAGCAAACGGTACTCGTGGCAATGAATTTCAGTGGTCAGGATATTCCCGTTGAGATACCAGCTCAAGAATGGGCTCTTCTGCTTTCCACCCACAAGCGCGTTCTGAGAATCGAAAATAAAGTCGACCTCGCGCCTCATGAGGTCTGCCTGCTGAAAAGCAGGTAGAGGAAACCCTAACCCTATCATCCTGGCGAATCTCCCACCAGTTGCTTCCCGGCGGGAGGTTCGCTATACTATTCTTGATGGAGATCTTCGCCTCGACGCCCTATTTGACCGGTACATTGCCCGGAAGACCGGAGCCGCTTGCGCGTTATCTGCCGCCCGTTACACAAGGCGTGGTATCCACATGGCTGGCGCGGCACATCCCGCCCGGTGCCTGGGTGCTGGACCCGTTCGGATCCTCGCCACAGGTTGCGGTGGAGGCGGCGCGCGCCGGGTACCGTGTGCTCGTCGCGGCGAACAACCCCATCTCGCGTTTCCTGCTCGAGATGGCAGCAAATCCCTCATCTGTCAACGATCTCCAGGCCGCGCTGGCGGAACTGGGCGCCTCGCGTAAGGAGGATGAGCGGCTCGAGAGCCACATCCAGTCTCTGTACCAGACCATCTGCGCGAACTGCCACCGCCCCATCCAGGCGGAGGCTTTCATCTGGGACAGCAAATCGGGCCTGCTCGAAGGGCGCATCTACACCTGTCCGCACTGCGGCGACAACGGCGAACGAGACCCCGACATCTCGGATGCAGTGAACGCCTCCAAGTGGGCCGGTCTGGAAAAAATGCACCGCTCACGCGCGCTGGAGCGCATCGCCCCGCGCGACGACCCGGACCGTGTCCACGCCGAAGAAGCGCTTGCTATCTACCTGCCACGTGCCATCTATGCCCTGGGCACGATCATCAACCGCCTCGATCAACTTAAGCTGACACCCTCGCGTCACCGGGCGCTGACGGCCCTCGTCCTGACCGCCTGCGACCAGGCCAGTGCGCTATGGGCTCATCCCACCGAGCGGCCGCGGCCACGCGCGCTCGCCATGCCCCCCCACTTCCGCGAGAACAATGTGTGGAAAGCGCTGGAGGAGGCTGTCAGCTTGTGGGTGGGAGCGACCCCTTCCGAGATGGAAATCGTTCTTTCGCAGTTTCCATCTCCTCCCCCGGCTAACGGCGGTATCTGCCTGTTCGAAGGGGCCGTACGCGACCTCATTCCTCACCTTGAGAAAACCCAGATAGCGGCTGTGATCGGCGCGATCCCGCGTCCCAACCAGGCGTTCTGGACTCTCTCGGCGCTGTGGGCGGGCTGGTTGTGGGGGCGCGAGGCTGTGGGGCCATTCAAAGCCGTCCTGCGCCGACGGCGATATGACTGGCAGTGGCACGCCGAAGCATTGCGGTCCGTCTTTGCCAGCCTGGCAAAGCCTCTCACTGCAGGGACACCTTTCTTCTCCATCCTCACTGAAGCGGAGCCTTCTTTTGTCACGGCCGCGCTGCTTGCGGCGCAGGTCGACAGCTTTGACCTGAAAGCCTTTGCCATGCGCACTGCGGGAGATCCACTGCAGATACACTGGGAACGCGGTGCGGATTTCCAGCCACCTGCCGGTCCGGCAGAGAAGAAGTTGGTGCGGGATGCATTGACCGACTACCTGCATGCCCGCAGTGAGTCCGCCACCTATCTGCACGTTCACACCGTTGGCGTGGCTGCACTGGTGGAAAAGCGTGCGCTCACCTGGTCCGAGGAAGCGGTGACCGAAACTGCCCAGACCATCCAGCAATCGCTCAATCACCCCTCCCTGGCGCATTATGACGCCAAGGCCAGTCCCGAAAGCGGCACATGGGGGCTGGCGAAACCCGACCCCGAGGCGCATCCCCTCGTGGACCGGGTGGAGATGAGCATTGTTCGCTACCTGCAGGCGCATCCTCACGCATCCCTCGAAGACATCCAGCGGGAATTGAACGACGAATTTCCCGGCGCACTCACCCCGCCGCTAGCAATGATCGGAGCGGTGCTGGATTCCTACGCCGAAGAGGAGAACGGCTGGAAATTACACGAGCAGGACAGTCCCTCCATCCGGCGTGCGGATTTGAAAGAGGCGCAGGCGCTACTCGAAGGACTCGGGCAGCGCATGAAATACACTGTCTCCAACGCGGACCCCAACCTGGTCCTGTGGGCCGAAGACGGCGCCATCGCCTGGACATTTTATGTCATCGCATCCGCGGTGGCAGGAAAAGTGTTAATCGCCAATCGCTACCGCCCGGAACGGACTGCGGTGGTTCTCCCCGGCGGGCGCGCCGGTCTGCTGGCGTACAAACTTCGCCGGGATCCATATCTGCGGCAAAAATCGGAAGGGTGCCATTTCATGAAATTCCGCAACCTGCGCCAGATTGCCGAAATCCAGTTGTTGACGCGCGAGACCTGGGCGGAAGCCATCAAGACCGACCCGATCGAGGGCGCGACCGCCCAGATGATGATGTTTTAACTTGATTCTCATGGGTTTCCGGTAAAATAATCGGATAGGAGAAGTCTGTTTATGTTCTTATTCGAAGGAAATGACCGCCGCAAAGAAGAAGAACGCATCCGCGAGGAAGGCCGCCTGCCGACCGGTCAATCGCTGACACTCAAGTTCCCGGTCCTGCACTACGGGCCCGTCCCCCCCTTCAACCCCGCGACATGGGATTTCCGCGTCTGGGGAGAAGTGGAGGAAGAGAAGACCTGGTCATGGAGCGAATTCAACCAGCTCCCGCGCAGCACGGTCCAGATGGACATCCATTGTGTCACGCGCTGGAGCAAGTTCAACACCACCTGGGAAGGTGTACCGGTGCGGGCGATGGTCGAGCAGGGATTCTTTAAGATCAAGCCAACGGCGACGTATGTCATGCAGCACGCCGAGTACGGCTTCACCGTCAACCTCCCGCTGGAGGTGGTGCTGGCGGACAACTTCCTGATGGCGACCCGCTTCAACGGCGAACCGCTCACCCCCGATCACGGCTATCCCCTGCGCGGTGTGGTGGGGTTCATCCCCGACCGCGAAGACCTGATGACCCCCTATTTATGGAAGGGCGCCAAGTGGCTGCGCTCGCTGGAGTTCATGGCGCGTGACCGCATGGGATTCTGGGAGCAGGCCGGCTACCACAATAATGCCGACGCCTGGAAAGAAGAACGCCTGCGGGATTAGCGGCAGCACCTGGAGTGGAATATGAGACTTCCGAGCCATCCAAGTTTGGAAGTCTTTATTTCACCTGCGGTGCCAGACTTTCCTGTACTATCAGCTCCAGGAGGAAAAATTGAACATCCTGATCATTGGCGGTACGCGCTTCCTCGGACGCCACCTGGTCGCCTCTGCCCTCGCCCGCGGGCACGAGGTCACCCTGTTTAACCGCGGCCAGTCCAACCCGGGATTGTTCCAGCAGGTTGAAACCATCCTCGGTGACCGGGAGAAAGACCTGAACCTGCTGACAAATCGCCGCTGGGACATGGTCGTCGACACTTGCGGCTATGTGCCACGCATGGTCGGGCTTTCAGCCCGGGCGCTCCGGGAGGCCGTCGAGCATTACGTGTTCATCTCCAGCATCTCGGTTTACGCCGATTTTTCGAAGATCGGGATCACCGAAGAGGATGCGGTCGGCAAACTGGATGACGAGTCCGTTGAAGAAATCACCGGGGAAACCTACGGCCCGCTCAAGGCGCTGTGTGAAAAAGTAGTCGAGTCGGCTTTCCCCGACCGGGCACTCATCCTCCGCCCCGGGCTGATCGTCGGTGCATACGACCCCACCGACCGCTTCACCTACTGGCCGGTACGCGTGGCCATCGGCGGGGAGATCCTCGCCCCGGAAGGACCGCAGGCGCCCGTGCAGATCATCGACGCGCGCGACTTAGTCGATTTCACATTCAGGCTCATGGAGCGGAGAGCCACCGGTATTTACCATGCCACCGGACCGGATTATCCCCTGACACTGGGAGAAGTCCTCCGAACCAGCCAGGAAATCAGCGGCAGCGCAATTAATATCCACTGGGCTTTACCCGAATTCCTGACCCGGCACAAGGTCGAGCCTTGGAGCGACCTGCCTGTCTGGTTTCCCGACACCGCAGAGAACCTCGGTTTCTCGAGGGTGGATGTATCCAAAGCCATCGCCGCCGGGCTGACCTTCCGCCCGCTGGCTGAGACGGTGCGCGATACACTTGACTGGGCGTCCACCCGCCCTCTGGATTATGAATGGCACGCCGGGCTGGACCCGGAACGCGAGGCGAAGTTAATCAAATCGCTGGAAGGATGAAATCCACTTCTTCCCCGGCATCAAACATCCCGCAGAAGCTCTGCGGGATGTTTGGCTGTTATTCCTTCGGCATGAAATACATATCGTCCCTCTCCCGATGGGAAAGGAGACGCCGCTGGGTAGGTCTGAGACCTGCCTCCAGGTTTTTATGTTAGACTTGGCAAAATTTTTACAAGGATGTGCTCGCATGACTTATCACGGACTTTTGGACAAGTACGGCCCCTTGCTGGATTTGCCCGAGCATACACGTCCCGTCACCCTGCTCGAGGGCAATACGCCCTTGATCCCAGCCGGGAATTTGTCCCGCGAACTGGGCAGTGGCTTTGAGCTTTTAGTCAAATTCGAAGGGCTCAACCCGACCGGTTCGTTCAAAGACCGCGGCATGACCGCTGCGGTGAGCGAGGCGCTCGGGCGCGGCGTCAAAACCATCATCTGCGCCAGCACGGGGAATACGGCCGCATCGGCAGCAGCCTACGCTTCCCGGGCGGGGTTGAAGTCCATCGTGCTGATCCCACAGGGCAAGGTGGCTGCCGGGAAACTGGCCGGGGCAGTTGCCTACGGCGCGCAGGTGATCCAGATTGACGGCTCGTTCGACGACGCCCTGACGCTGGTGGTCGAAATCTCGAACAAGCACCCCATCTGCCTGGTCAATTCCATCAATCCATACCGCATCGAAGGGCAGAAAACGTCCGCGTTCGAGATATGCGATACCCTCGGTGCAGCGCCTGACTGGCTGTGCCTGCCTGTGGGCAACGCCGGGAATATCACCGCCTACTGGGCCGGGTTCAAGCAGTACAACGGCATCAAATCCACCGGAGTGCCGCGGATGCTGGGAGTTCAGGCGGCTGGAGCTGCCCCGCTGGTACTGGGGCACCCGGTGGAGAAGCCGGAAACGGTGGCGACCGCCATCCGCATCGGGAAACCAGCGCGGGGCGAACAGGCGCTTGAAGCGGCTGAGCAGTCCGGGGGGCGGATTATCGCTGTCAGCGACGATGAAATCATCGCGATGCAAAAATTTCTCGCAAAGCTGGAGGGCATCTGGGTGGAACCGGCCTCTGCCGCCGGGCTGGCCGGGCTGGCGCACGAAATCGCCGCCGGAAAACTCGACCCCAAAGGCAAACGCATTGTCGCCATCTGCACCGGGCACGGATTGAAAGACCCGGATATCGTCACCAAAGATATGGATAAACCGAAAATCGTTGCGCCGAAGCTGGAAGCGCTGGAAGAAGTGATTCTGGAATAAGGTAGGGAGAACGATATGAAAGTCCTGGTGAAAGTCCCCGCAACAACCGCCAACTTGGGCCCAGGGTTCGATGCCCTGGGACTGGCATTGAACTTGTGGAACGAAGCGGAATTCGCCACCACGGATGACAGGCAGATCATCGTCACCATCCAAGGCGAGGGGGAGGGCATCCTGCCCAGCGATGCAAACAATCCCATCGTGGATGCGGCGCTGCAGATTTATGACCGGGCCGGGAAGGCCTGCAACGGGCTGAGAATCCACTGCCTGAACCGCGTGCCGCTCAGTTCGGGGCTGGGATCGAGTTCCGCGGCCATGCTGACCGGCATGCTGGGCGCGAATGCCCTGCTGGGCAATCCGTTCACAGATGAGGAAATCCTGAAACTGGCCATCGAGACCGAGGGGCATCCTGATAATGTAGCCCCGGCTATGCTTGGCGGGCTGGTGGTGTCCATCGTGTATGAAGATCGGGTCATCTCGCTCAAACTGCCCGCCCGCGCCAACCGCGCTCCCATCCACTTGACCGTCGTACTGCCGGATTTCGACTTTCCCACCAAACAGGCGCGCGCGATCCTGCCCAAACTAGTGGATCGCAAGGATGCGATTTACAACATCAGCCGGGCCGTGCTGGTGACCGAAGCCCTGCGCACCGGCGACTTGGACCTGCTCGGCAAGGCCATGAGCGATGCCCTGCACCAGCCGTACCGCATCCCGCTCATTCCGGGCGCACAGGCGGCCATGGAGGCTGCCCACCACGCGGGAACCGCTGCAGTAGCGCTTTCGGGAGCAGGCCCCAGCCTGATCGCCTTCTCCTCGAAACAGGAACCGGCTGTGGGGTTGGCCATGAAACAGGCGTTTGAACAGGCCGGGCTGGCAGCACGAATCTTCGAGTTAGGTACCAGTTACGAGGGGGCGGAGGTCACCATCATATAAGACAATAGCCCGCCGTATGTTTTCACTGAACAAGCGTCCGGGCTAATTCCCCGCGGCCGCGCGCCAGACAGCATTCATCACTTGCAATGCGGAAAAACGGTGAAGGGAGAGCGCTTCCTCGGTCAGATAAATATCACCCAGATAGCGGTCAATCTTTTTCGTATACAGGCCGCGGTTGGGCAGGTCACCGGTGACAGGCCAGAAATTCCACAGGGGAAGATTATATTCAGCCGCCAGCTGCGCCGTTTCCAGGTTTAAATGATTATCGCCCTCGCGATTATCCGCTTTTGTGGAAAGGATCGGCACCACGCCGCGTGCCAGCAGGGCATCCAATACTTTGCGCATGTAATATTCATTGCGCACGCCTTCCGAATG
>JBGPQJ010000010.1:0-36524 GCA_041488995.1 Anaerolineae bacterium | reverse complement strand
GTGAGAATTATCGCGAGGGCGATGAACAAAATACTGAAGAATCGGTTCAACATTCTCTTTCTCCTTCCAGCTTTGATTCTACATCAGCTTTTGGACGAAGAATCAATGATATTAATAAGCCGGTTGTTTTATCTGACGACCATCGCACCGGATAAGTTCCCCTATAAAACCGCTCCCCGTCGCTTGCACAGAAAAAGCCCCGGTTTCTGTGAGAACCGAGGCTTGAGTATTTTCTGCAGGTTTTATGCTGATTCCGGGTGGGCGCCTGCCATCCACAGGCCGAGCTGCTCTCGGGTGACTTCGCCTGCCGCCACGGTCGTGACGACCTGCCCTCGATATATTACAGCAATGCGATCCGAAAGTGCCATGACTTCATCGAGCTCGGCAGAGATCAACAATACGGCCACGCCCCGGTCGCGCATGGCGATAATCTCCTTGTGAATGTATTCGATGGAACCCACATCGAGGCCGCGCGTCGGCTGGTTGGCAACCAGCAGTTTAACGGGGCGGCTGAGTTCGCGTGCCACGATCACTTTTTGCTGGTTCCCGCCGGAGAGCTTCCCTACCGGATTGTAAGGCGAAGGAGTCCGAACATCATAATCGTTGATGAGTTTAACGGCATTCGCTTCCAGAACTTGAGGCTGGATGACCCCGTATTTGCTATAGGGCGCGTGATAATAATCGCACAGAACCATGTTATCCACGACGGTGTAGTTTAGCACCAACCCGTGCCGCTGCCGGTCCTCCGGAATGTGCGCCAGACCTGTCATGGTGAAGTCGCGCGGGGTATGATTGGTCAGATCCTTGCCGGATAAGAAGACGTGTCCCGATTGCGCCGGGAGCAGACCAGTGAGTGCTTCAACCAGTTCAGTCTGCCCGTTGCCCTGTACGCCGGCTATACCCAGTATCTCACCCTCGCGCACGTGGAACGATACGCCGCGCACCGCTTCCAGATCACGCCGGTCGTGGACGACGAGGTTCTCAACCTTGAGGATGTCTTCCTTCGGTTTAGCAGCTTCCTTTTCCACGGTGAGGATTACTTCGCGCCCGACCATCATGGCTGCCAGCTGGTGCTCGCTGGTTTCAGCCGGTGTGGTCGTACCGACCACTTTCCCGTCCCGCATTACGGTAATGCGGTCGGCAATTGCCAGCACTTCCTTAAGTTTATGGGTAATGAAGATGATCGATACGCCTTGTTTCGTCAGTTCGTGCATGATACGGGTCAGATCTTCTGCTTGCTGTGGCGTCAGCACGGCCGTCGGTTCATCCAGGATCAGGATGCTGGCTTTTCGATAGAGCGCTTTGACAATTTCCACACGCTGCTGAACGCCTACCGGCAGGTCGCCGACAATCGCCTCGGGGTTAACCTCCAACCCGTATTTTTGGGAGAGCTCCTTGACCATCGCGGCGACCGTTTTGCGTTCCAGCCGGTCGAGCGGTGGGATGGGTCCTGCTCCACGGGCGCGGTGGTCGGTTTCAGAACCCAGCATGATATTTTCAGTAACTGAGAATACCGGGATGAGCATGAAATGCTGGTGCACCATGCCAATACCGTGAGAGATGGCATCCTTGGTCGAGTTAAGTTCCATCGGCTTGCCGTTGACAAACACTTCACCTGTATCGGGTTTGTACAACCCGTAGAGGATGTTCATCAGTGTGGTTTTACCCGCGCCGTTTTCGCCCAGCAGGGCGTGGACCTCTCCCAGACGCAGGTCAAAATCCACGTTATCGTTAGCCAATACACCCGGGAACCGTTTGGTAATCCCTTTTGCCTGGAGGACAATCGAAGTTTCAGTCATGTTGTCCTCTATTTCACATAAGGTTGGCCGTCGGCGGCTGGAGGAGTAGTCTTTCCCACCACGCCGGTCAGGATGATCATCGTCAGAATGTAAGGGGTCAGACCGACTACATAGGATTGCTGAAGAAAAGCCAGATTCGGCGGGATGAGCTCGCGGAAGAACTGCAGGTTGATCTGCAATGCCTGTGCTGAGCCGAACAACAGGGCAGCTGCCCACGCGCCGATCGGAGTCCAGTTGCCAAAGATCATGGCAGCCAGTGCAATAAAGCCGCGCCCGTTGGTCATCAAAGGTTCAAATGATGGCACTGACTCAAGCGTGAGGTAAGCGCCCGCCAGCCCGGCGAACAACCCGCCGATAATGACATTTGCATAGCGCATGAAGTACACATTGATACCGACGGTATCAGCGGCTCTGGGATGCTCTCCCACGGAACGGGTCCGCAAGCCCCAACGTGTGTTGAAAAGGATGTAGCTCGATACAAAGACCAGCACAATCGCCGATATGGCAATCGGTTTCTGGTCAACAATCTTGTTGAGCGATTCGCCGATGGTGAAGCAGGTGCCGGTATTTGCGCCGCACCATTGCTGGAAGAGTTCGGTGATCGGGATGTGCAGACGAGGCAGAACGCCCGGAGCATGCGGTACCTGCCCGCCGAAAACGCTCCCTTTTTCAAAGAACAATTGACGATTCAGGAAGCCCGTTACACCGATGGCAAGGATGTTGATGACTGTCCCACCGATGATCTGATCCGTTTTGAAGGTGATGGACAGCGCTGCCAGCAGCAGGGCGAACAAGCCGCCGCTTACTAATGCCGCCAGAACGCCCATCAGGATGCTCGGGGTTGCTGAAAAACCGAAAATGGAATTCATGTAGATGGAAGCCAGCCAGCCAAAAAAAGCTCCTGCCAGCATCATCCCTTCAATGCCGATATTCACCACACCGGATCTTTCGCAGAACACGCCTGAAAGTGCGCCCAATGTCAGGGGTGTGGCAACAGCGATGGTGGTCGCGACCATGCTGGCGATGATGACGAGGGGCGGGACCGCCTTATAGCCCACCAGCACCACCGAGCCAATCAGGAGGGCTATAATGATTATGATGAAGATGAATCGTTTAGCCACAATTCCTCCTAGCCGCCCCAGCCGCGTGTGAGCACCAGACGTTCTTCCTTTACCTTGATGCGATAGATGTAGCGGATGATTTCATCAGCGGCGACGAAGAGTAATATAAGCCCCTGAATGATGGAGATGACGTCCACCGGGATCTGGGTGAGGAATTGCATGCGGGTGGCGCCGTTGCGCATCCCGCCAAACAGGATTGCTGCCAACACCACTCCCAGTGGGTGGGTCTTGCCGAGCAGAGCAATGGCAATGGCATCAAAACCGTAGCCGATCGAGAAGCCAAGCTCGTGGCGGTAATTCAACCCGATCACCTCGATCGCCCCAGCCAGGCCGGCGAGCGCGCCCGAAAATGCCATGGTCAGGACAATTAGTTTTTTCACATTAATGCCCGCATATTTGGCAGCATCGGGGTTGGCACCCACGGTGCGGATCTCGAACCCCAGTGTGGTTTTCCACAACAGATACCACACCAGCCATGCGACAATCAGCGCTAGGATAAAACCCCAGTGCACCCGCAGGTCAGGGAAGATGGCGGGCAGGCGGGCGGTGAGGGCGATCTCAGGTGTGCGGGCAGAAACATTATTTGGATCCTTGTCCTTCATCGGCCCGTTCAACAGAAAGCTGACGGTATTAAGCGCGATATAGTTCATCATGATGGTGTTGATGACTTCATGCGCACCCGTGTAGGCTTTCAATGCTCCAGGAATGGCCGCCCAGATGGCTCCGAACAAAATTCCTATCCCTATCGCCAGAGGAATATGAATGATGGCTGGAATGGTAATTCCCAGCAGGCCGGGCAGAGCATACCCCACCCAGGCAGCGGCCACCGCTCCCAGCGCAAGCTGCCCCTCCACGCCGATGTTGAACAGGCCGCCTTTGAATGCCAGCGCGACTGCCAGCCCGGCGAAAATGTAAGGGGTCGCCCACACGGCGGTTTCACTTAATGCCTTAGGGGAACCAAACGCGCCCTCAAAAAGACCAACATAAGCCTGGATTGAATTTCCCCCCGCCAGAGCAATGATAACGCCGCCAATAACCAGTGCTGTAAAAATGGCGAGGAATGGCACAAGCGCTGCATCCAGCGCCGAGCGAAAAAGTTGCCTCGCGCGACCGGGAGTCTTCTTTTCCTTTGTCTCGCTACCCTGCATCCCGTGTTGCTCCCTGAGACTGAATTTTTTTAATTATAACAATAAAGGGGAAAGAGGGTAACCTCTTTCCCCTTCGAGTTCAGGGTTCGGATATCTTAAGGTTTGACAGGTGGAACGTTGGTCTTCAGTGAGCCGTCCAACAGGCCCTTGAGAAGCGCCTGCATCTCAGCATCAACATTGGCCGGAACCTGACTCGCCAGATCATGATAGGGAGCGTAGCCCGAAGGACCAAAGTAGTAACCGCCAGTCGGGAATTTATCAGCCTTGGTCAATTTGATTATGGCTGCCACTGGCTCCGTCTCTGGTTTCATTGCGCTGGAGAGCAGCATCTTCTGAGCTTCGGGCAAGGTGAAGTACTGGTCGGTGTCCACACCGATGGCATATTTACCAGCTTGGGCAGCTGCGATGACAGCGCCGTTACCGGTCTTGCCGCCGCCGCCGAAGATCACATCCGCACCCTTGTCGATCATGGAGTTGGCGGTCGTGGCGCCCCATTCGGGATCGGTGAAGGTCTTATCGAAACCAACATCACTGTGATACACATTGGTGACAGTGGTGGTGGTGCCGTTCTTGGCATCTTCATAAGCCGCGCCGGCTCGGTAACCTTCGCCATATCGCCAGACGGGCGGGACTGCATCGGTGCCGAACACGCCGCCGATGTTGTGCGCCTTGGACATCATCGCGGCTAATGCGCCGACCAGGAAACCCGACTGATCTTCATTGTATACGAGGCCAACCAGGTTCGCCAGCGGCCAATCGGGGTGGTTGTCGTCCTTGACCAAAAATTGGTCGATGCCGATGAACTTGATGTTTGGATACTTCTTGGCAGCCGCGTAGGTCGGATCTGTCAGGTTAAAGCCGACGGTCACGATTTCATCGTAGCCTGCATCCGCGAAGGTGGCGATGTTCTTGGCGTAATCCTTCGGGTCGGTGGTCTCGATGTATTGGACCCAGTTGGCATCACCGTCGGTCTTGGCCTTTTGTACGCCTTCCCAGGCAGTCTGGTTGAAGGACTTATCGTCCACTTTGCCGACATCCGTCACCAGGCCGACACAAAAGACGTCGGCGCTCTTGCAGTCAGCGGCAGCGGGTGCGCAAGCAGGCACCAGCATTGCCACAAGCAACAGGAGGGCAAATACAGCAAAAATTTTCTTCATTTTTTTCTTCTCCTCTTAGAGTATTGGGGGTTTGGGGTTTGCTTCGTGCCCATATGCACGATCACGTTGATTTTATTTTACAGCCTTACAGACCTTTGTGCAAGTGACACAAGGCATCATTCGATCGGATCAATTCTATCGCCCACGCCGACCATGCCGGATTCTAGGATCTCGGCGCGCAGACCACCCCGGTGGACCAGACCCGCCCGCACCTGACGCCCCGTCAGTTGCTCCAGATGCCCGCAGGGTTCGCATAACTCCAGACCTTTGAAGACGGCGCTGCCCACGCGGAAGGTTTTGCCGACGAGATGGTTGAGCGCCACACCGCGCGTGGTGATATTGCGACGGCTTTCCACACCGCTCAACTCCAGCCTGTAATCGCGTACCAGCGCTTCAAGCGCTTCCGCCTCGATGAAGGTCGCTTCGCGGGAGGGTTTGTGTTTCCTGGAGTAGGTTCCCTTTCGCAGAAAGTAACGGTCGCCTTCCAACCCCTGCCCGGCAATTGCGTTGACCTGTTCCACCGAAACCAGTGCGGCTGCACCCTCCGGCGTAATTTGAATAGTGACAACTTTACCCATAATTTTTCATCCTTTTATCCGTGATCTTCTTCGTTTTCCAGTACCATTACTTTGTAAGCCTCGGCGTAGCTCATCCCCTTTTCCTTCCCCTCCTCTGCCGCCCACTCGCGGATCATTTTCTCCGGGTCCCAATCGCCCAGCTGGCTGGCATGTTTCTTAAGCGCGGCAAGCTTGGCGTCGATTGTCTCGCTGATGTCCACCCACGTATCGGGTTTTTCGGGGCCGTGGAGATAGAGCCGCTTGACATTGTGCGGTTCGTAACCTTCCTTCAGCAAGTCGGCGAAAAGCAGGCGCGACCCTGCGGACGGGAAAACGGCATACGTCGCTGCCTGAGCCGCAGCGCGGTGGTCGGGATGATTGATATACCCGTTGCCGTAGAAGACCGCCTGCGGGTCGCCGGTCACGACGACATCGGGTTTGTGGGTACGGATAAATTTGGTCAACTCCTTGCGCAAGGCAAGCGTCGGTTCCAATTCGCCGTCGGGATAATGCAAATAAATGGTCTGCTTGATGCCGAGAATTTCATTCGCGGCATTCTGTTCCCCTTCGCGGAGGCGGGCAAGCGCCGGTTTGTAAGCGGCATCATGCGACGGGTCGTTTGAACCCGCGTCGCCGCTCGTGGTCACAACGGAAATCACATCACACCCGGCTCTCGACCATTTGGCCAAAGTCCCGGCAACAGTAAATTCCTGGTCATCCGGGTGGGCGTGGATGCTCATAACTTTCTTGGGCAGGTATTCGTTCATAAGTTGATCTCCAATAAAGGTTTCTAAGGCTGGCAGTTCTTGATATCGAGCAGACGGCGGATCAAGCCATGACTGGGTTTGTTGTATTCCGAAACGACTACAATGCATGGGCGGGAAAGGTCGGCGCGCGCTCCAGAGGGCATCTCATTCCACCAGATGTCGTCCACGTAAACATAGCGGTAGCCGTTGGCGGACAAGGCTTCCACACTGGGATTGTCAATCAGCGATTCCCATGAATCCAGTCTTTTCAAACCGCTCACGGAGGAATGGGTTGGAAGACCGGTCAGCACTGAAGCACGCCAGGGGATCCTGTCGATCACCGCGCTGTCTGCAGGCAGGCGGTTCCACGTATCACGCAGGATGCGCGAGTCAAGACTATTCATTTTTAGTCCCAGTTGAGGCTGCGAGACACCGGTCAGGATCATGCCGGTGACCACGATGCCCCCGAAGATCATCAGCCCGAGGGCAACTGCGCCGAGAGTCTGTAACACCGGTTTCACCTCGGTGGCGGGTTCCATGACCATCAGCGTCAGGAAAACCGTCCACACAAACATGGCGAAGGCGCTGAAGCGGGAGATGTCGCGTTCAGCCTGATAACTCAGGAAGAGCGGGACCACGAGCCCCACCCAGGCGCCTGCCAGCATGGCGCCCGTCACCCAATCGCCGGATTTAAATCGCCGCCAAGCCCAGGCGGTTATCCAGGGCGTAAGCAGGATAACGACGCCCAATTCGCAGATGGCGACCAGCAGCTCGCCCGGGGAGAATATGTTGAGTGCGCCCAGATGTGCGGAAAAAACAGCCGGGGGCCAGCGCAGGCTGAAACCGCCGGCTGATACGGCTCCCTCAACGCCAATACCGGCATCCGCGGCGCCAAAGGCGGCCTGCCGCACCATTTCGGTGAGCGTGCCGCCCTGCAACAAAACCAGCGGCACCGATACTGCCAACGCGAAGAACCCGGGATAGGTGACGATTGACTTGATGGTCGCTGCGAGCCAATTCTCAGCTGGTTTAGTTGCCCGGGTATGCATGATCCCCCCCGCGACCAGCGCAATTGCCCCGCCGATGGCGAACAGCCCGTAGCTCGATTCCCAGACGAGCGCCCAATATGCCAGCACGATTCCCAGCAGCACCCAGGTCAGGCGATGGGCGATGCGCGGGAAAACGAGCAGCAGCAAAATGATGATGGCCGCCGAAAGAATGCTTGACCCGGCATGCAGCATGGTCAGCGGCGGGAAAATCCCATTAACATAGGCGAACATGATCGGGGTCGGAGGTCCGCCGTCCAGCGGCCAGCCCTGGATCAGCGCCTGCGAAAACGGCGCGCCGGTCTCGCTGGTGCCGAGCAGGTGTATTGTGGAGTCGAGCAGCGCCAGTTTTATTTGCGGAACCAGTAGAAGCAGGTAACGGGTGCCCGATGCAAAAGCGATCACAAAGGCTGCAATGGGTCCCGCCCACTGTTTGCTGGAATGGCGTTGAGCCAGCAGGCTGACAAGGACCAACGCCAGCGCGAATGCGATGGATTTACCCAGGTCGAACGCGCTCCACGGGAGCAATCCTCCAATGCGCATGAGGCTGGCGGAGAACAATTGAAAGCCATAGTGGTAGCGAAAGTAGTAATCTGCGTTTAGATAAAAATGAGGAGGGATGTCTCCAGCTGCCATGCGCGAAATGATCGTCAGATTTTTCGGCTCGTCGAATAGCGACAGCCCCTCGCTGATTAAAAGAAAAACCGTTGCGATGAGAAGAAACGCGACGAATTGGCTCCATGACGATGTGAGGTCGCGCCAATCGAGGATGGGGCGCATACCCCTCCATGCGAATGCCAGCCCAAGCAAAAGTGTGCAGACCCCTGCCGCGATGAACGCCCAGCTTGATGGAAGCCAGTGTCCGAGCAGGTTGGCGAACCACGTGTAGCCTATCAATCCCAGGGCAAGCCCGATCATCGGGCGTTCTTTCTGTTCGAGGTTGAAGGCATGCGTTGCCAGCAGCCAGCCGCCCACCGCCCAGAAAAGTGCGGTCACCAGCCAGGGGATGAAGTCCAGCGGATTTCCTGTACGGAGCCAGTACATGAAGAGCAGCCTTTCAGAAGATTTCAGGTAAATATGCAAAAGTATAGCACAGCTGCCTTAAGGCTAAATGCGAATGCGATAGCAGATTGAGATGCCTGTTCTACATCGCAGTCTTACGCCGACCTTAGATTGGTGATTTTACTCCATGATAATCCTGACAGCCTTCAGGGACGTACAGGATTTTTTCGATGTACAATAACCATGCAAATCCTTGTGAGGAGATTTTAATGACCATCATTTTGAATGGCTCTGATTTGACCATCGAAAAGCTTGTCGCCATCGCCCGTAACGGCGAAAAAGTGGCGCTTGACTCTGCTGCGTTGGAGCGGATCAAAGTCTGCCGCGGCATGCTGGAGGAGAAACTTGCCAACAAGGAGATCATGTACGGGACGAACACCGGCATTGGGGAATTCTCGGAAAAAATACTGAATGACGAAGAAGTCAAGGAATTTCAGCGCTATCTGATCTACAACCACTCGGCAGGTATCGGCGATCCGGCTCCCGTCGAGCACGTCCGGGGGGCACTGGCGGGGCGCATCAACGTCCACGCGCACGGCAACTCGGGCTGCAGGTCTGAAATTACCCTGACCCTCATTGAGATGCTCAACAAAGGGGTGACCCCGGTCGTTTGTGTCAAAGGCTCGGTAGGCGCCTCGGGGGATCTCGCTCCGATGGCTCAGGCTGCGCTGCTGCTCTTGGGCGAGGGAGAAGCCTTCTATAACGGTGAGCGACTTCCGGGTAAGGAAGCGATGGAAAAGGCAGGCATCCCCGTACCTGGATTACAGGCGCGCGACGGACTGGCAGCCATCAACGGCTCGAACCTGCTGACCGCCATGAGCGCCATTCACATTTACGATATGGAGCGCTTCATCAAGCAGGCAGAGATCGCCGCTGCGATGAGCCTGGAAGCCCTGCTGGCAAATATGAAACCATACGACACACGCCTGCATGAGCTGCGCGGCTTCAAAGGCGCGATCGCCTCCGCCAAAAACATCCGCAAGGTGCTTGAAGGCTCTGACCTGACCACCGGCAAGGTGAAGACCAAGGTGCAGGATGCCTATTCGATGCGTTCCACGCCGCAGGTGATCGGTGCGGCGCGCGATGCCATTGCCTATGCCCGCTCGCAGGTCGAGATCGAGCTCAACGGCGTCGGCGACAATCCCATCTTCATCCCGGAAGCGCGCCTCACCCTGACCGGCGCCAACTTTCAGGGCAGCCCGGTCGCCCTGCCGATGGACATGGCAGGCGCAGCCATCACCATGGTCTGTGTGCTCTCCGAGCGCCGGCTCAACCGCCTGACCAACCCGGCCCTCTCGCAGGGGCTGCCGGATTTCCTGGCTCATAGTCCCGGCTTTTACTCCGGGCTGATGCTCTCGCAATATACCGCCGACATGCTCATCGTCGAGCAGCGGATCCTCTCCGCACCTGCCAGCATCCAGTCCATCCCGGCGGCGGCCGACCAGGAGGACTTTGTCTCGATGGGCATGAATACGGCTCTCAAGAATGGGCAGATCCTGGACAATGCCTACGGCATCCTCGGCATTGAGTTTATGGCTGCCGCCCAGGCGCTCGATTTCCGCGAGTTCACCCCCGGCAAGGGCACACAGGCAGCACGCACCACGATCCGCAAACATGTTGCCCACCTCGAGGTGGACCGCCCGCTTTATCCCGATCACAATGCCATGAAGGCGCTGGTCAAATCCGGTGAGATTCTGGATGAAGTGCAAAAAGTCATCGGCGAATTGGGATGATTGGAACATGCATCGTGCCCATTTAGTTCTTCTGAGCCTTGTCATTCTGCTTGCTTCGTGCGCAACCCCAGCGGATATTGTCTCCCCTCAACCTGACTCCATTTCGACAGCCACACCTGTGCCCATGACCCCTACGCCTCAATTCCAATTCCCGGATGCCTTTGCCGCGAAAGATGCTCTCGGGCGCGGTGTAAACCTCGGTAATGCCCTTGAAGCCCCCAGTGAAGGCGAATGGGGCGTGGTCATAAAGGAAGAATACTTCGCGCTCATCAAAGAGGCCGGGTTCGATTCGGTCCGTATCCCGGTGCGTTGGAGTGCCCATGCCGGTAAGACCGCTCCCTACACCATCGATCCACAGTTCTTCGCGCGTGTTGATCAGGTGGTGAACTGGGCACTTGCAAATGACCTGCAAGTGGTATTGAATGTTCACCACTACGAAGAGATGGCGACCGATCCCGCAGGCAACCGCGAGCGATTCATGGCGCTGTGGAAGCAGATTGCTGAACATTACCGGGATTTTCCGACTGGGCTAGTTTTTGAAATAATGAACGAACCCAATGGCGCGCTGGATTCCGCGCTGTGGAATTCCATCTCCGCCGAGGCTCTGCAAGTCATTCGGGCGAGCAACCCTGAGCGCAACGTTGCCATCGGCGGGGTGAGCTGGAATGCCTACGACCAGTTGAACGCCCTCGACCTGCCCGAAAATGACCAACATATCATCGCCACCTTCCATTACTACCTTCCCTTTCAGTTCACCCACCAGAATGCCGAGTGGGTAGAAGGTAGCTCCGCCTGGGCTGGCACTCCCTGGGATGCGTCCGATGCTGAAAAAGCCGAAATCACCCGCCACTTCGACGAGGTCGCCGCATGGGCTGAAACACACAACCGCCCAATATTGTTGGGCGAATTTGGCGCATACTCCAAAGCGGACATCGCCTCCCGCGCCCGCTGGACGGATTTCGTCGCGCGGGAAGCCGAACGCCATGGCTATGCCTGGGCTTACTGGGAATTCTGCTCCGGGTTTGGTGTCTATGATAAAGCTTCGATGCAATGGAACGAGCCAATCCTGAAAGCACTCATCCCTTAATAAAAAAAATCCTGCGAAAGAGACAGCCCTTCGCAGGATTTTTTTATTCATATCCTATCTTACCGGTTTGACATCCATAATTTTCCCCAGGGTATTCAGGCCGAGACTCCACTGGCTGCCGATCTCGTACTGCTGGAATTCAATCAGCGTGCTGGGATTATAGGTGTAATTGTCGGTAGAGCTTGCGAAATAGACGGTGTAGGTCGCGGTATCTTCGCCGCGGCGCTGGTCTGTTGAGAGAGACGGGTTATCCCAATATGGGGAAAGGTCGTTGCCCTCGAGAGTATAACTCTGGACCACACGCCACTCATCCACGGTGTAGGAACAGTAAGTCGTTGTTTCTGTGTGGCAATCCTTAACCACCTCAGCATAACCGTTGCCTTTGTCTATCGTCTTTTCTTCGCAGACCTCCTCGCTCTTGTCATGACAACTTTTATCGTAAGCATCCGATGGCACGCTGCCGGTTTCGTCATCGTGGCGTACCGCCTGTTGTTCCTCCACATGTGCCACGGTCTGCCAATGGACTGAATCCACAGTGGCGTTGATGCTTTTGGTCGGCATAAAAAACAGGAAAATGGCGATGCAGCAGATTGCCAGAAACCCGATGACCGCCGCAGCGATGCCAATGATTTTCTTGCGCGATGGGGGTTTGGCAGGTGTAGCAGGGAGAGGCGGGGGGACAGCCTTTTTCCCCAGGGGTGCGCCGCACTGGGCGCAGTTGTTAGAGGAAGTCTGGTTTTTGAATCCGCAATTTGGGCAGGTGACCGGCTGGGGGGCGGTCGCGGCACTTCGTTCGACAAGTTGACCTGCTTCACGGCGCATGCCTTCTTTCAGGTCTCCGCCGCATTGCGAGCAGGTCTTGGCATCCGCCGGGTTGCGCGTGCCGCAAAAGCCGCAGTGGATATCGGCGCCTTTTTGCGCCTGCTGGGTTTCCTTCTCATCTTTGACAAAACTCTGGTCCGAGCCCATCTCGAACTTGACATTGGTGGGCTGGGGCGCGCCACAGTTCTGACAGGTTTTGACCGGACCCGGATTGCGCGAATTGCAGTTGGGACAGGTCCATTCCATCTTGATAAAACCGACCGATTTACTGGGCATGTGTCCTCCCGTTGAAGATATAACTGCAACTAAAACTCGTGGAACTTGCGGATCGACTCCACGCGCGTTTCGATTTGCGGTTCGCGGTAGGGTGAAAGGCCGGCACTATCAACACCTGTTGCAGAACCCGTCAGGGCAGCAAAAACTGCATCCACACCGCGCGCAACATTTCCTGGATTGTAGCCGCCCTCCAGTACAAACACAATCCTACCTTTGCACCATTCGCCTGCCAGTTCCACTAGCTTTCTGGAAAGCGCATAAAACCCTCCGGTGGTCAGTCCCAGCGAGGTGAGCGGATCGCTCCAGTGTGCGTCGAATCCCGCCGAGACAAGGATGAGCGATGGCTGGAATTTTTGGACAAACGGAGCGATAAGCTGGGTGGTGATGTGCGCAAAAGCAATATCCCCGCTGCGCTCAGGCAGGGGCGCGTTGACGATTCGTTTACGGGCATGGGGCGCGTCTTCAATCGTCCCTGACCCCGGGTAGATGTGTTCCTGGTGGGTTGAAAGATAAGCGACCTGTTCATTCCCCCAGGCATAAGCCTGCGTGCCGTTGCCGTGATGCGCATCGAAGTCCACGATCAGGACCCGCTTCGTGCCGTGTTCAAGTGCGTCCTGAGCTGCAATGGCAATATTGTTGAAGATGCAGAAACCCATCGAGCGCTGCGGTTCCGCATGGTGTCCCGGCGGACGGACGATGGCAAATCCGTTAGACGCTTCTCCCTCCATAACTTTTCGTGTCAGTTCAAGTGTCCCACCCGCAGCAATCAGGCTGTCCTCGTAGCTGGTCGGTGTGACGAAAGTCGGGGCGTAGTCGATAATCCCGGGTTCGCGTTCGCAGACCAGCTGGATGCTCTGTACCAATTCCTTGGTATGAACTCTGGCGATTTCTTCGGGTAGGGCGGGCTTCGCCTTGACCCAATCCACTCCGGAGCGGTCGGTCTTGACCTGGGACAACCTGCCGGGCTCTTCCGGGTGTCCGGGGAAAACGTGATCTGCTGACAGGACGAACGTCGCAATCGTAGTCACAGGATAATTTTACCCCTCTCTTGGATTTCGAGATGCTACCCTGATTAAGCGATCATCCGGCATGTCAAACATGCCGGATGACCTTGAGGGGGAGGGACACCACCGAAGGGCCGGCATGGGGGGGGCATGCAAACCCTTTTTCGGTGGCTGACACCTGTAATACCAATAAAGGGGTTTAGGTGTCGTTGAAGATAATATACACCCTATTTATCTGAATATTATTAAAATAAGATGAGAATTTCATTTCTGCTTCTTAAATAATTCCAGCCATTCTTCCAATTCCTTCTCACCCAGCTCGTTTTTGCCCTTAGAGGATGGTTTGGCGTGCAGAGTCACCCGGACTTGCCGGGCGAATTCTTCTGATGAGATTATCTGGGCCTTGGCGGCGCGGGCTTCCGCCTGCACGCGGCGGTCGGCGGAAACCACTGTCCAATTCCTGGCAGTTTTGGCGAGCTTTGCGATTCTCTGGCGGATCGCGTCGTCAGCAATCTGCGGCCGGCGCACAAAGTGCGCGGTTACGACCCCGAATTTACGCGTTGCCGGTTGTCCCGCCAGGGCATTATCAAAATAGACTTCCACCTGCCTACGGCTCACGCGGCAGTATTCCTGCAAGAGACGGATTAGCTCCAGCTCGTCATCCATTGAGTCGAGTTGCAATCCCACATGGGGGATCAGGTTGTGGCCGTCGATAATATAAGGCATATTACTGCTTCACGCATTAAAAACTAAACTGTTACTTGTCTGGAATTTGATTGAAAGTAAGATTTCGGTTTAGATATTTACGCAGTACTTTGTAATATTTTACTTTCCCGTGTTATCGCGGGAGGGTGGTTGGTAAGTCAAGCGACCTTCGTTGATATCTCGAATTTCGGCGGCTTTTCGAGGTGTTTCTTCACCGCGCATAACTCCGCTGAACGGATAAGCGAATCATGGTATTTCTGGGGGAATTCTGGTGGCACCTGAATTTCCAGGTCAATTTTTTCAACCATTCCATTGAAGGGGTTGCTCTGGACGCGCTGAATGATGCGGATGCCATTGGTGGAGAGTCCGCGCTGGCGGCAGAAGCCGAGCACGTAGATTCCGGCACAGGTGCCGATGGAGGACAGAAAAACTTCAAAAGGTGTCGGCGCCGAAGCGGTCGGCGGCTGGTCGGTCGGGACAGTGAACGAGCCAAAATGGGCGTCGACGCGCGAACCGCCGGGAAAGTCTATGACCATTTCCATATCTCAACTCCTGAATTTGTTGGATGCAGTCTGTTAGATGATCTCATCCCTTAAAAGTTACAGGGGGTTTGCGGCGGTATTGCGCGGCCAGAAGAAATACCAGTACAGGAACACCGCGATGCTGTACAGGATGATCGTCGTCATGAATACGGGGTTGAAGCCATACTTGACCTGCAGCCACCCGCTGATGGTCGGACTGAACGCCCAGCCAAAGCTGTTGGCCATACTGACCAGGCTTGCCACGGTTGCCCGTGAATCCGGTTCGACATGTTCCATCACAAAGGCCTGGTAGACTGGTCCGCCCATGTTCATCAAAGTCAACCTGATGTAGTAGGCGGCCGCGCTCATCCAGAACCAGGGGCTGAATCCCAGGATGGCCAGGAAAGGGATGGACAGTCCCTGCGTGATGACCACCAGTTGGACTTTCCCCAGCCGGTCGGCCAGCGGTGGGGCCAGGAGGATGCCGATTCCCATCGCCAGTGATCCCCAGGCGAAGAGCGTCCCGATGACCGGGTCGGATGCATGATGCACGTTGCGAAAAAAGACGTTCATGAAGGGCATGATCAGCCCCGCCCCGAGGGAGATGATCAGCATGGGCAGGATCAGCTTGCTTAACTCGATGGGGTGCCTGGCGGCGTATTCAAATGGGGTGAAGATGGCGCGTTGTGACCGGTGCAGGTTTGGGCTTGTGAGCCAGAAAAGGGGGATCAGCGCGATGGCGGAACCAAGCGCGATTGCGCCCAGCGCACCGGCATAAGCCACACTGCTGGTCGGAGAAACTCCCTGCGTTTGCGCCACCCAGGTCGGCAGATATCCGCCCACCCAGTTTCCTACGGCTCCTGCCGCGGTCTGCAAACCGACGGAGAGGCTGAACAGGTAGGTGCGCTCCTGCTCGCCGCTGTTTTCCATCAGGAACGGGGACATGGTCACCGCTGCCAGGCTCTGACCGGCGCCCATCAGCATGTTCATGGTATAAAACATCGGCACGGATGGCAGGAGCACCATGGTCATAATCGCCAGACTGATAGAGGCACCGCCGAGGATCAGCGACCATTTGCGCCCGAGCATGTCCGAGAGATAACCCATCGGCAGGGCGGCCAACAGTGCGGTCATGCTGGTGGTGGTGATTAACTGCCCCAGCAGTCTTGCGTCGTAACCCAGGCTTAGCATATAAAAATTGAAGAGCAGGCGGTATACGCCCAGCGCGGCGCCTGTCAGCAGGGCGTTGACGAGGTACAGCCGCGCATTCGGGTGGAAAGCGCGCACCCGGGCGATATAAGTCTGGATGACCGCATTTGAGCTCATGGGATGGATTGGTTGTAATCCGGTTCTCCGGCATGGTCAAGCGAAGATTGTTACCATTTCGCCTACCATTCGTTAGTATTCGTGAGGGTTGAGGTCTTATAATGGGGCAATGGCTTCCTGGATTGTCCACCTGCGCATCGCCGAAGACCTGCTGGCAAGAATCCCCGTTCTCGATGAATCCATGTTCGCTGTGGGAAATATCGCCCCTGACTCGGGCATCCCCGACGAGAAATGGGAAAACTTCACTCCGCCGGCGGAGGTTACCCACTTCCAGGAAACCGGGGATGTCCACCGCAATTGCAGCGACCTCGTTTTTTATCGTCGCTATGTGGAATCAGCCTGCCTGCAATCGGACCCCCGCCATTTCTCTTTCCAGCTGGGCTATTTCTTTCATCTCGTCACGGATAACCTATGGAGCATCCGCATTGGCCGTCCGACGAGTATACGTTTTGATGTGCAGTTTGCCGCAGATAAGAATTTCATCTGGGAGGTCAAGAAGGATTGGTACGGGTTAGACTTTATCTATATCCGTGATCACCCTGAATGCCTGTTCTGGCGAGTATTTCTTCACGCGGATTATGATCGCGCAGATCTCGATTTTATGCCGGCTGAGGCTATCCGGCAGCGAATCGCGTACATTAAACAGTACTACCAGCGTCGTGATGATGATATCCAGGCGCTGTACTCGCGACCCTTTATCTATCTCTCCCTAGGTGAGATGGATGATTTCGTGCAGGAAGCGTCTGACCGTATGTTTGCCATTTACCAGTATCTCTGCCTGGCTCACGGCGATACCGGCAGTCATACCATGGCGCTTGCCATAGGCGTATAATTACGTCAGGAGACTCATATGGATAAAAAACCCAACCGCAGTCTTATCCCCTCGCAGGGCGGTATGCTCTCTGACCTCGTCGTGCGCATCAAGCTGATAGCCCGCCTCATGGCAGACCGGCGTGTCAGCCCGTGGCTCAAGCTCCTGCCCATAGGGGCGCTCGCTTATCTGATTTCGCCCATCGATCTGATCCCGGGTGCTATTGCCCCTATTATCGGTGCCGTGGATGATGTCGCGGTTGTCTGGTTTGGCGCGTCACTCTTTATCGAATTGTGTCCGCCTGATGTTGTCCGCGAGCACATGAACCAGCTCTCCAGCGATAACAGTATCGTGGACAATCCGCCGCACGATGGCGAGGTGATCGATGGCGAAGTAACAGATATCGACGACAAGTGAAAATTGAGATTAAATCATGCGACTTTTACCGGTATTCCTACTCGTTACTATATTTACGTCAAGCTGTTCCACTCTGAATGGGACACCCCAAATCCCTGCTACCATCCCCTTTAATCCCGTCATCGAAGCCACCTCAACTGCCGAGCCTGTTCCCCCCACTCCAGTCAATACGCCGACCCCTCTCCCGGTGCCTACCATCGCCACTTTCCCTGATCCTGGAGCCTACGGGTGGACGCCGTTCGTCTCCGGCCTTAATCTGCCGGTGGACATCCAGAACGCTGGGGATGGCTCCGGGCGGCTCTTCATCGTCGAACGCCCGGGAAGGATCCGCATCGTCAAGGATGGCTTGCTTTTTCCTGACCCATTTCTCGATATCTCCGACCGTGTCGGGAGCAGAGGCTCTGAGCAAGGCCTGCTGGGGCTGGCGTTCCATCCGCAATATGAGACCAATGGCTTTTTCTACGTGAACTACACCGACCGCAATGGGGATACGGTCATCGCGCGATTTAATGTCAGCCCGGATCCAAACCGCGCCGACCCGGGGAGTGAGCTCAAAATGCTTGGCATCCGCCAGCCTTATCCCAACCATAATGGTGGCGCCGTCGTTTTTGGGCCGGATGGCTATCTTTATCTGGGACTGGGGGACGGCGGTTCAGCCGGAGACCCGCTTGGCAATGGTCAATCCCTCAACGCCCTGCTCGGCAAGATCCTGCGAATCGATGTGGACCACGATATCCCTTATTCCATCCCTGCCGATAACCCCTATGCCGGGAGCGGTGAGGTCCATCAGGAGATCTGGGCTTTCGGGCTGCGCAACCCATGGCGATTTGCCTTCGACCCTGCTACCGGCGACCTGTTCATCGGGGACGTGGGACAGGACAATTGGGAGGAAATCGATGTCGTGCCAGCCGGTCAGGGCGGGATGAATTTCGGCTGGAATTACTACGAAGGGAATCATCCTTACTCGGGTAACCCTTCTTCGAGTGCATTCGTTTTTCCTGTTACCGAGTACAGCCATGCCGTGGGTTGTTCCGTAACGGGCGGCGTGGTTTCCCGCGGTTCATCACTCCCTGCATGGAATGGCATCTACCTCTACGGCGATTTTTGCACGGGAACCATCTGGGGATTGCTAAATCGGGGAGGGACGTGGCAGTCTCAAACCCTTTTTGAAACGGGTTTTGGCATCTCCACATTTGGCGCGGACGAAGCCGGGGATGTCTACCTCGCCAATTACAGGGACGGAACGATCTACCGTCTCACCGCGAAATGAGGCATGCGGTTTCCTTTAGAACTTTATAAGACAAAAAGGACATTTGTCATCCAATAAATGTCCTTTGTCAGCATTGATTGTGACGCCTGTCACTGGTGGCGTTGTCAGACACGGTGTAAACTGATAATGTTCTCTGGAGGTGTGCCATGGCGGTGAAAAAATGGGAAGTTACCAAGATCCGCTACTGCGACCATGTCGGACATGAAGTGGCCTTTGAGACGGAAATGATCTATCCGTCCGATTACCTGCCCGACCCGCCGCGTGTCAGTGCACGCCGCTGCTCCAACGCGAAAGAGTGCAATATGTTCGACAAACCAACCTGCGTGTGGTGCGGTACAAATCCGGATCACGAACCGATGTAAAAACGAGGGAGGTTCTCCTCCTTTCCTCCCTTGAACATTTCTCTCCTCCCTCTGAGTTGGTCTTAGGTTGCGCCCGCTAAATAAGCGGGCGTAGCCTGTTAATACTTCCCATTTTCCGCCGCTAAAAAAGAACGTACCTCCTCATCAGCCGGGGCATTCAGGATGTCAGTCACCAACCCCGTCTGGCGCACGCGCCCGGCCACAATGATGGCCATGCGTCCGGCCAGTTGGCGCGCCTCGGGCAGGTGGTGGGTGATGAAGATGGTCGTGGTGCCGCTTTCAGGCAGGATGTGCCTCAGGTCATCCAGCAGCCGGTTGCGGGTGGGTGGGTCGAGCGCGCCAAAGGGTTCATCGAGCAGGAGCAGTTCCGGTTCCAGCACCAGCGCCCGGGCCAGGCTGACGCGTTGTCCCTCCCCGCCCGAAAGCTCGCTCGCCCGGCGGTTTTTCAGGTGCGCGATGCCCAGCCGTTCCAGCCACGTCTCCACGCGCGGTTGGATGTCGCTTTTGTGCAGGCCTCGAAAACGCAAGCCGGATGCGACGTTATCGAAGACGGATGTGTCGAACAGGAGCGGATCCTGCAGCACGAGCGCGATTCGGCGCCGAAAAGCGAGATCAGACTCCCCGGTAACGGACTTGCCGTTAAAGAGAATGTCTCCACGCTCGGGCCGCAACAGGCGGGCCAGCGCCAGCAGCAGAGTGCTCTTGCCCGCGCCATTGGGACCCACAATGGCCAATACCTCGTTTTTTGCGATCTGGAGATGACCAACCTCCAGCACCGTGCGTTTGCCGCGCCTGACATGCAAATTGTGGATCTCGATCATCGTTTTGCCCCCCGTTGTTGGATGACCGTCAGCGCCCAGTTGACCAGGAAGGTGATGGTGAGCAGTAAAACGCCCAGACCAATGGCGATGTCGAAGTTGCCCTTGCCGGTTTCAAGGACGATGGAAGTTGTCAGCACCCGGGTCTGGCCGCGGATATTGCCGCCGACCATCATGCTCGCGCCGACCTCAGAAATAACTGCGCCAAACCCGGCCATCAGCGCGGCCAGCAGCGGCAGGCGCGCCTCGCGCCACAGCATGAGTACCATCTGCGCGGTGGATGCACCCAACCCCAGCAATTGCAGACGCAGGCGCGGGTCGAGGGCCTGCAGGGCGGCTGCTGTCAGCCCGGTGACGACCGGGAAAGAGATGATTACCTGGGCAATGACAATAGCGGCGGGCGTGTAAATGAGTTTCAGGTCGCCGAACGGGCCGGAGCGCCACAGCATGAGTGCCACAAAGAGCCCCACCACCACGGGCGGCAGGCCCATGCCGGTGTTAACGACGCTCATTAAAAGAGAACGCCCGTGGAATTTACCGAGCGCCAGCCATGTCCCCAGTGGCAGCCCGATGACCAGGCTGATGAGCGTAGCCAGCCCGGACACTTCCAGTGAGAGCAGGGTGATTTGCCAGACTTCAGGATCGAAAAGCATAATTTCTTTCAGAAACTATTGCGAAAAGACGCCGGTCGAGCGGCTCGCGGACCGACACGGCTTTAGGGCAGCCCCAACTCGGCGTCGGTTTTACCTGCATCGGGGATGAACAACGGCTGGCCATATTCTTTGACGCCGAATTCGCCGATGATCTTCTGACCTTCGGCGGAAGTGATGAAATCTGCAAAGGCCTTCGCGCCTTCCAGATTTACCTTTGGCCACTTCTCAGGGTTGACCGTGATCACATGATAAACATTCAACAGGAACGGATCGCCCTCCACAAGAATATCCAATTCCAAATTGGCGCGATAGGCAAGATAGGTCCCGCGGTCAGTGAGCGCATAAGCATTTTTTTCGGATGCGATTGAAAGCGTCGCGCCCTGGCCTTGCCCTGTTTCGAGATACCAATCCTGTCCTGCAGGGTCAAGCCCCGCGTTCTTCCATAGAGCCAGCTCCTTGACATTGGTCCCTGATTCGTCGCCTCGTGAGACAAAGGTCGCGTGTGAGGCGTAGATTTGTTTTAAGGCATCCACAGGACTCTTACCGCGAATCCCTGCTGGATCTGAAGCGGGACCGACGATTACAAAGTCGTTGTGCATCACAAGTCGGCGGTCAATGCCCAAGCCATTGGCGACAAATTCCTTTTCGGCAGCCGGCGAATGAAGCAGGATCACATCCGCGTTCCCCTGTTCACCAATTTTCAATGCCTGCCCCGACCCAACCGCGACAAGTTGTATGTTGTAACCTGTCCGGTTGGTAAACGCCGGCAGCAGCGCATCCAATAAACCCGAGTCTTGCGTGGATGTGGTGGAAACGAGCAGCAAATCTGCATGTTGAGGCGATGGCGCGCTGCACGAAGCAAGAAAAAACAAAGTAACCAGTAAAACGATAGTTGTTTTTTTCATTTCGAAACCCATAGCGGCTAATTATATCTTGGGACAATAAAGGAGGCGACACAGCGCTACGAAGGATGTGCCGCGCCCAAGTGATGGGGTGAAAAGATGTTTTTACGGAAGCGTAGTTTCATCCTTGCCAGCATCTGGGGTGAACAACGGCTGGCCGAATTTTTCAGCACCAAATTGGCCAATGACGGCTTGCGTTTCGGGCGCGAGCATGAAGTTCTTGAAAGCCGTTGCGCCATCATAGTTAACCTTGGGACACTTGTCGGGGTTGACGGTGATGACGTGGTAGATATTGAGCAGCGCTTTTTCGCCTTCCACCAGGATGTCCAACTGCAGTTTGTCTTTGTTCGCCAGGTAGGTAGCGCGGTCGGTGAGGGTGTAAGCACCTTTTTCGGAGGCAATGGTTAATGAAGCTCCCATGCCCTGACCGGTTTCCAGATACCAGGCCGGTTTCGTCGTAGCGGGGTCGATCTCAGCGGATTTCCAGATGCCCAGTTCCTTGGTGCTGGTGCCCGATTTATCGGCACGCGCGACAAAGGTTGCCTCCGCCGCCGCAATGGCTTTGAAGGCATCCACTGCGCTCAACCCCTTGATGGCAGCCGGATCGGCAGCAGGGCCGACGATAATGAAATCGTTGTGCATGATTAACTCGCGTTCTTTGCCGGAGCCTGCATCCATGAAGGTTTTTTCGGCCGAGGGCGAGTGGACCAATAGTACATCGGCATTGCAATCCGTTCCCATCTGCATGGCCTGGCCGGAGCCAACAGCCACCGTCTGTACGGTGAAGCCGGTCTGTTCCCGGAAGAGCGGGATGAGCACATCGAGCAGGCCCGAGTCCTGGGTGCTGGTGGTGGTGGCCAGGATGAGGTTGGGATTGGCTGGCACGGTAGGTTCGGGCGTGTTTGTGGGCGCCTGGGTAGGTGGCACTTCGGTGGGGACTGCCGTGGGCGGAACGGGGGTTGCCTCCGGCGTGGCAGCCGGCGCGCAGGCAGAAAGCGCCAGAAGGACGACCATGAGCAGGGTAAAAAGGATGGAGCGGGTGGATTTCAATTTGTCTCCTTGGTAATTTAGTCTATTCCAACCATGATGTTGGAGGCTTTGATGATGGCGTACGCCGCCTTGCCTTCTATCAAGCCGAGGTTTTCAACCGAGGTATTGGTGATAATCGATACCAGTTGCGTTCCGCCGGGCAGTTCGAGCACGACCTCGGCGTTCACCGCCCCTTTGGTTACTTTTACAACTCTCCCTTTAAGTATGTTCCGTGCGCTGAGTTTCATATTCATTCTCCTATATTGGAATCTGTTCACCGCTGTGAGCGGTGTTATAGCCGGTCAGTGTATTAAGCTCCTTGCGGAAACGGGCGGTCTGGAGCGTGTCGAGCAAGGGATGGACGAGAGTCACCTGCTCATCGGGGATGACCAGGTCGTAGCGTTCTTCAAAGAGCGGGATGAAATCGAGGTCGTGCTGGTGCGCCGCCGCTTGAATGCCAAGTGCCGCATCCGCCTGCCCTGACTGGATGGCGCGCGCCGATTCGCTGTGGGTGTAGACGGACTGGGCGTAGCCTCGGATCTGGTCGGGGGTGAGTCCGAGTCGCTGGATTTCCCTGTCGAGCCACAGCCGCGTCCCGGAGCCGGGATTCCGGTTGAGGAACGTGACGTCCTCCCGCGTCAGATCCGAAAGCGAATGGATGCTTTTGGGATTCCCTTGTGCGAGCAAGAGCCCCTGTGTACGGTAGGCGAGGGTGATCATCTCCATCGCACGGTCGGGAAACAGGTGCCGGACGTAGGAGGTGTTGTAGCTGCCCGATTCATCCAGCAGGTGAGCGCCTGCCAGGTGGCATAACCCCTGTCGCAGATTGATCAGCCCGTCAAGGCTGCCGACGGGCAGGGTCAGCAGGTGAAGACGGGACGCGAGGCGGCCGGACAGCGATTCAAGCGCGAGGTCGTGGCTGCCCGAAAAGATGATGGTGGGTTTATCGCTCTGCGGCAGGATAAGCTCCTGCAGGAGAAAAGCGCCAGCCCTGGCACGGTAGAATTTCTCGGTGACGCCGGCGGTGACCCTGACCTCGGCGATTTCAACCAGCCTGACGGAGAGCAGCACCTTGACGTGGTGCTGGATCCAGGCGGGGTGTTTGCCGAGTGCTGTGCCGAGCTGGGTCAGCGTGGCAGGGGAGCCCATCAGCAGGCGCATGATGGCCATGCGGCGGGGATCGGCAAGCAGTTTGATCTGTTCAAAGGTGTGCAGGGGTTCGACTTTGTTCATAGGACACCCGTTAAGGAAAAACTTAATTTATGTTAGTCTAACACAAACCGGTCTGGTTTTCAACAAGATGGATTTCTTTAATTGACAATCTCCCCCTGCTATGATATAAAATCATCACTTAACTATACTCATCCAGAGAGGCGGAGGGACCGGCCCTGCGAAGCCTCGGCAACCGCAAAACGTTGGTGCCAATTCCGGCAGACACTTGTCTGGGAGATGAGAGCTGACTCGCTATTGCGACTGTCGCCTCTCATTGAGAGGCGATTTTGTTATAAGAGGAGCAGCACATGCGACCGAATGAAATCCGCACTGTGTATGGATACAATTATTGGGCTTTTGAAAAAGTCTGGGATTGCGTGTTGAAGTTGAGTGATGCACAATTTACGGAAGAGCTTGACTATTCGCGCGGGTCCATCCGCAACCAGGTGATGCACATGATGAGCGCCACACGTCGCTGGATCATCCGTTTGAGGGGCGGCGAGATGGTTCCACATCTTGCTCTTGATGATTTCCCCACGCGTGCCGCAACCAAAGCCAAATGGGATGAAATGCGCGCCGAAGCGCTGGACTACGTCAACACCCTGAGCGAAGCCGACCTGGATGGCGTCATCCACTGGCAGCTGCCCGATCGCGGCATGGATGCCGAGAACACCGGGTGGGAAATCCTGCTGCACGTCGCCAACCACGCCACCGACCACCGCGCGCAGATCCTGGCGATGCTCAACCAGCACTTTGGCATCCAGACTATGGAACAGGATATGCTGTTCTATTTGCTGGAAGCGAAGTGACAGCATGGGCAAACTCTACGCTGGAAGATGTGGGAGGATTGGAAGTCTGAGCTTTGGCTATAGTGCAGGATAAAATAGCTCAGAAAGGGAGAATAACTATGAACACAACTAATCACGCATTCTGGAAAGACGAGCCTGAATTGCAATCCGTAAAATTGCCGAATTCATTCATGCCATTTTTTAAAATTTATAGTGCTTTTTTACTAGTCTTCTTTGCGGCTATCCCTGTTTATTTTCTTGGGCTAATCTCTAAATATTTGGGTTTGGCATGGTTGGGATTAATGATTTTGTTGTATGTCTTCGCAATTTATCAAAAACGGTATCGCAAAAAAGCAGTAAGTAATGTTGATGAGATTCAAAATAATGCTAAGGAAACAATCGGCGCAATCCAAATTGGTAGCGCTATTCATGTTGCTGGCCATCCGCTTTTGCAACGGGAACAGCTCATCGTTCTTGCGTTGGTCGATGACCAATTGAATATCTACAGTTTTGAAACTTCTACTCCCTTAGACACGATTTATATCAAAAGCATTCAAGCGATTAACACCGTTGTTTATGACGATGAACGTGTCCCCAATATTGATGTGATTGACAGTGCGGCTCAGGCATTACAGATCACATTCTTATGGCACCAAAAATCTTGCACGTGTCTCTTCCGCCGAATGCGAAAAGTTCGTCCAATTGATTGGTATCATGCCATTCAGCAAAAACGTCTGCAATTATCGTCTTGAAATCAATGCAATTATCAATCTTTATGAATTTCGTGTTTTAAAATTTTTAGGAGACAGTATGATCCGTAAATATACCAACCGCCGCTACCTCGACGCCCTCGAAAAGAAAGTGCTTGTCTTCGACGGCGCGATGGGCACCAGCCTGCAAAACCAGCATCTCGCTGCCGAGCACTTCGGCGGCGAGCAATATAACGGCTGCAACGACTACCTGGTCATCTCTTACCCCGAGGCGGTAGAAAAAGTCCACCGCTCGTTCCTGGAGGTCGGCGTGGACGTGCTTGAAACGGACACCTTCCGCGCCAACCGAATCACGATGAAAGAATACGGCCTGCAGGACAGAATCGTCGATATCAACAAGACTGCCGCTTCCCTGGCGCGCAGACTTGCCGACGAATTCGCTGCCAAAACAGGTCAGTTGCGCTTCGTTGCCGGCTCCATCGGGCCAAGCGGCAAACTCCCCTCCGCGGACGACCCCGAGCTTTCCAATGTCAACTTTGATGACCTCGCCGAAACCTTCCGCGAGCAGGCCGTCGGGCTAATCCAGGGCGGAGTCGATCTGCTGCTCATCGAAACCTCGCAGGATATCCTCGAAGTCAAAGCCGCCATCACCGGCATCCAGAAAGCCTTCGACGAGACCGGCATTTATCTCCCGATTCAAGCCCAGGTCACGCTCGACACCACCGGGCGCATGTTGCTCGGCACGAACATCGAAGCCGCCCTGACCATCCTCGAAGGCATGCCCATTGACGTCATCGGCCTCAACTGCTCCACTGGCCCCGAGCATATGCGCGAGCCCATCCGCATCCTCGGTGAGCAAGCGACGCTGCCCGTCTCGTGCATTCCCAACGCCGGTTTGCCGCTCAATGTGGATGGTCAGGCCGTCTACCCGCTCGAGCCCGAGCCCTTCGCCGAGGCGCTCTTTGAATTTGTGGAAAAGAATCACATCTCGGTGGTGGGGGGATGCTGTGGAACGACTCCTGCGCACTTGAAACTGCTGGTGGACAAACTGGATCAGCATCCGCACCCCGAGCGCCCGACCCAAGCGACCCCGCGCCTTTCTTCCGCCATGTCAGCCATCTCCATGCGACAGGACCCGCCGCCGACCCTGCTCGGCGAACGCTGCAACGCACAGGGCAGCAAGAAATTCAAACGCCTCCTGCTCGAAGAGGACTACGACTCCATCCTTGAGATTGCCCGCGAACAGGTGGAGTTTGGCGCGCACGCCCTCGACATCTCCTGTGCCGTCACCGAGCGCCCTGACGAAGCCGAACTGATGCGCAAGGTGGTCAAAAAACTGGAGATGGGCGTGGATGTCCCGCTGGTCATCGACACCACCGAACTGGACGTGCTCGAAATCGCGCTAAAGACCGCTCCCGGGCGCTGTCTCATCAACTCGACTCACCTCGAAGCCGGTCGCGCCAAAGCCGATAAGATTTTCGCGCTGGCAAAGACCCACAACGCCGCCATCATCGTCCTGACCATCGACGAGAACGGCATGGCAAAGCCGCGCGACCGCAAACTGGAGGTCGCCAAACGCATCTACGACATTGCCGTCAACGACCACGGCCTGCGTCCCGACGCACTGGTTTTCGACACCCTGACCTTCACCCTCGCCACCGGCGACCCCGAGTTCGCCGAATCCGCCATCGAAACCATCGAGGGCATCCGGCTCATCAAGCAGAACCTGCCCGGTGTGCTGACCTCGCTTGGCGTGAGCAATCTCTCCTTTGGCTTTGCCCCGCATGCCCGCCCCGTCCTGAACTCAGTCATGCTTCACCACTGCGTGCGAGCCGGGCTGGACATGGCGATTATCAATCCCGCCCACGTCACCGCCTACGCCGACATCCCGCAGGAGGAGCGTGACCTTGCCGAGGATCTGCTATTCAACCGCTGTCCCGACGCCCTGCAGCGTTACATCGAGCACTACGAAAACGTTACGCCCCAATCTGCCGACGCCAGCGCCGTTGACCCCACCGTGGGCATGACCCCCGAGCAGCGCCTGCACTGGCGCATCGTCCACCGCCACAAGGAAAATGTCGAAGCGGATATCGACGAGATCATCAACCGCGGTGGTTTCCCCTCGCGGCACGAGTGCGCCGTCCATACCCTCAACACCGTCCTGCTCCCCGCCATGAAGGAAGTCGGCGACAAATTCGGCGCCGGCGAACTCATCCTGCCCTTCGTGCTGCAATCCGCCGAGGTGATGAAGAAAGCCGTTGCCCACCTCGAAACATATCTCGAGAAAGTCGCAGGCGTCACCAAAGGCACAGTCGTCATTGCTACCGTCTACGGCGACGTGCATGACATCGGCAAGAACCTGGTCAAGACGATTCTCGCCAACAACGGCTACACCGTCATTGACCTCGGCAAGCAGGTCCCAGCCGAGACCATCATCAGTAAAGCCGTCGAAGTCAATGCCACCGCCATCGGGCTCTCCGCCCTGCTGGTCAGCACTTCCAAGCAGATGCCACTCATCATCAATGAACTTCAGCGTCGCGGTCTGAAATTCCCTGTGCTGGTGGGCGGCGCCGCCATCAACCGCCGCTTCGGTCGCCGCATCCTGTTCACCGAGGACGGCAATCCCTACGACCCCGGCGTGTTCTACTGCAAGGATGCATTCGAGGGTCTCGAGACGATGGGCAAACTTATTGACCCCCAGCACAAGCCCGCTCTGCTGGAGCAAATCCGCAAAGAAGCGGACATGGAAATGGGACGTGCTTCGCAAAAGCCCGAACGCGAAACCCCGGCCGTCGGGCAGCGCAGCGCCATCGTCCCTCAGCCTGTATCTCTGCCCTCCGGCGTGACCTTCGGCTGGAAGGTTGTCCGCTCGATGCCGCTCGAAATGGTATTCCAGCATCTCAACATCAACGAACTCTACCGCCTCTCCTGGGGTGCCAAGAACGCCCACGGCGACGAATGGGATAAACTTAAAGCCGAGTTCGACGCCCGCCTAGAAAAAATGAAGCGTGACGTCCTCAAAAAAGGCTGGCTCAAACCGCAGGCCGTCTACGGCTTTTTTCCCTGCCAATCCTCCGGCGATGATCTTATCGTCTATTCCCCTCTCCCAGCGGGAGAGGAGGTAGGGGTGAGGGAGATTTCCCGTTTCCACTTCCCTCGCCAACCTTACGACGAGCATCTGGCATTGTCAGATTACTTCGCCTCGGTCGAATCCGGTCAAATGGACGTGGTCGCCTTTCAGGTCGTCACTGTCGGGCAGGAAGCCACCGAGCGCTTCGATAAATTCCAGGTGGAAGGGAATTACTCCGAGGGCTACTTCACCCACGGGCTCTCTGTCCAGACCGCCGAAGCGACTGCCGAATACCTGCACCGTCACATCCGCCGCGAACTGGGACTCCCTGAAGGGCAGGGCAAACGCTACTCGTGGGGCTACCCCGCCATCCCCGAGTTGGGAGACCACCGCAAGGTGTTCGATCTGCTTCCGGCGGAGAAAGAGCTTGGCATGCAGTTGAGTCCCGCCTACCAGCTCATTCCCGAACAATCCACCGCTGCAATCATCGTCCACCATCCGCAGGCGAAATATTACAGCATCGGCGAAAGCCGTGTCGAGCAATTGATGAAATAATGATATCCTCTTTGAATACTCACTTCAGGATCGTTTTGGAGACAAAAGGTTGTGTTAGATTGGAAATGAATAACTATTTGTATCGCTTATGGGAAGCATCTCAGAAATAAATGGCTTATTGACTGTTCCCGGATCACCGAGAGAATTCTGATTGGGTTTACCTTTGAGCGACCCGACCCGTAGGAAAAAATTAACACAATTCCGGTGAGGTAAGCGGGATGATATAAAAACGCAAATAGCTACAGTGATGTTTCTTGACAGATCAATATCATGCAGGTGTATGAGTATGATGATATCCCGAAAAAGAAGAGGTCTTTCAATCAGGGACTACCTTATCAACCGGCTAAAAGCGGGAAAATCCGGGTTGAGCAAATATCAAGATCTATTGACCCCTTTCGCTTTGATAGCAGTTCTCCTTTTGATAGGGCTTATCATTGTTCGGGATTATGGTCCCAGTTGGGACGAGATGCTTATTCAGAAATACTCACAACAATCTTTAGCGGCCTATGGTAATTTCCTTAGAACTGGAAGCTTGCCGGATTTCGGGGAAGGGGATCTAAAGTACTACGGCCCTGCGTATATGATGGTCTGCGAATTGATTGCCAGGACCTTGAATTCCATAGGAATTGGCTGGTCAGTCAGTCAATGGCATATTGCGATTTTCCTGTCGTTCCTTCTTTCCGTATTATCCATTTATTTCCTGGCTCGTAGATCGTTGAAATGGTGGTCAGCATTAGGTGTCACATTGCTGTTCGTGACCCAACCGTTGTTATGGGGACATGCATTTATTAATCCTAAAGATATCCCCTTCATGGCCTTCTTCCTGGTCACGGTTACTGTTGGGTTAGAGATGGTTGACAGATCCGTTTTAGCGAGAGAGCCGTTGCCGACATCGGTTTTTAGAGGAATATTAAGATCTTTCTATCGCCCCCCGGTACTACTGGCCGCATTTTTCCTTGGTTTTACCTCCTCGATTCGGGTCTTTGGACCGTATGCTGGTCTGATTGTTGTACTTTATGGACTGATTAGATTTAGGAAGGGTCTATTGAAGGTCTTGCCAGCATATTTCACGATTGCTTTAGCGGTCAGTCTCTTGACCTGGCCGTATCTTTGGAAAAATCCACTCCTGAATATTATCCAAAGCGTAAGAATAATGTCCGATTTCCCCTGGAACGGTCTTGTTCTTTTTCGTGGGGTTATTCTGCATCCGGCTGAGCTCCCCAGGTATTATTACCCGCTTCTAATATCAATCCAATTAACTGAGCCAATCGTGATCCTTTCAATTATAGGCTTTTTTCTTTCCATTTACCTTATGATTGTTGCAAAGGAGTTTGAGCCCATTTTCTTGATCGTCGTATGGTTTCTTATTCCCTTGTTTGCGATAATTTACCTAAGCCATGCATGGTATGACAATTTCCGCCAATTGCTATTTCTTCTGCCACCAGTTTTTCTTTCCGCGGGTGTCGTTTTAGACCAGGCTTTCAAATATATTAAACCAACCCTGCTTAGAATTCTAATATTGGCTGTGTTGATTGCGCCGGGAATTTATTCTTCGGTGAAATTACATCCTTATGAATACGTGTATTTCAATAGTTTTACTGGGGGCGTAAAAGGAGCATCTCGGAATTATGAACTGGATTATTGGGAAACCTCTTATCGAGAGGCAGCGTTTTATCTCAACCAGGTGGCACCCCCCGGTGCCAAAATCATTGTTGTTGACGCCGAACACATATTTGGAGGTTTTGCGCGCCCCGACCTGAAGTTGTTTTCTGATGATGAAATTGATAAAGATGTGGCGTATGATTTTGCAGTTATCTCCACATCTGATAATGCGGATGAGTATATATGTGCGTCGGGAGAAGTAATTCATACGATCAAGGTTGATAAGGTCCCCCTCACCGTTATAAAAAGCCTTAATCAGCCTGGTCAATGCCCATAGGTAGGCCCTGCTGAGATGTCACTATTCGATCTGTTTTTATCCGGCAAGACCATTCTCATTGCAGGTGCCAGGGGAGCCATGCTTCGCGAGCGCGGCACACCCTTTAATCACTGTTTCCATGAGCTCGATCTGACCGGCCTGGAAGTGGTCACCGGTGTGCATCGCGAGTGTCACAAAGCCGGAGTGAAATTCGTACTGACCAACACCTTTAGCGCCAATCACGATCTATCCGTGCAAGTCGCTCAATGCCTGCACCGTCACGTCCGCCACGAACTGGGACTCCCTGAAGGGCAGGGCAAACGCTACTCGTGGGGCTACCCCGCCATCCCCGAGTTGGAGGACCACCGCTAGGTGTTCGACCTGCTCCTGGTGGAAAAAGAGCTTGGCATGCAGTTGAGTCCCGCCTATCGACTCATCCCCGAACAAACCACCGCCGCAATCATCGTCCACCATCCGCAGGCGAAGTATTACAGCATCGGTGAAAGTCGTGTCGAGCAATTGATGAAATAATTTTCATCCAACGCCCAGTGCAGACCTGGCGTCTGTTGGACAAAAGAGGAAGTGCGATGCAAGCTGCCAGAAAAAATTTCGGACAGCATTGGCCGATCATTTTATTGATCCTCATCAATATTACGATTGGTCTGGTTGTTGTTCGCGATTATGGCCAGAGCTGGGATGAGCCGGGCAATTACAGGTATGCCTATCATTCGCTGGACAATTACTATAACCTTTTCCATGGATCGCCGGTCACCGATTTCAACGATTTGCACCTGGACCAAAAAGGCCCCGCCTTTTTCATGCTGGCGGGTCTGTTCTCGCGACTCGTAACCGCCATGCTGCCCGCCTGGTCTGAAATCAATGGCTGGCATCTTGCCTGCTTTCTGGCGTTCCAGGTGGGCGTCATCTCACTTTATTTTCTTGCGCGTCGTTGGACGGGAAATTGGGCGGCATTTGGCGCAGCTTTATTATTCTCGACACAGCCGTTATTCTGGGGTCATGCCTTCATCAACCCGAAGGATATTCCCTTTATGTCATTTTTCCTGTTGAGCTTAACCCTGGGCTTGTGGATGGTTGATCGCCTGTTTGTGCCGGGCCAAGATGGAATTGCCTATGCCGCATTCCCAGTGGGACAATTTAAGAATGAGTGGAAACAGGCTTCTCCGGCGCGAAAGATTGCCTCTTTAGTTCCTCTTCTCCTCTGGGCTGTGCTGGTGATGGCAGCACTGGCATACACACGCACCCTCAACAGCAGCCTCGCCGCGCTCATTAGAACCATCTACAACGCTGACGCGCAAAGTCTATGGGGCAAGTTTTTCTCCAGGATTGCACCCAACGCAGGGAATATCGCTGTGGAAAGCTACATCGCCAAAGCGCAGTCCATTTTCTCAAAATGGGAAGCTGCCTTGTTTATACTTATTGCGCTTCTCCTGGCGATTGTTTTTCTAAGAATAATTTCTCGTTCATCATTTTCTTGGCTGACAAAAGATATTTTGAGGCCGGCCTGCAAAGCCATCTTCCGCTATTTAAAATCGCCCGCTCTGCTTCTTGCCGCAATTGCACTCGGATTAACCACAGCCATTCGACTGTCAGCACCCTATGCCGCCCTCCTGGTGGGATTTTATGCCCTGACGAAAAAAGAGAAAAAGCCGCTGCTCGCATTCTTCCCCTATGGGGCGGTTGCGATGCTTACTGCTTATCTCACCTGGCCTTACCTGTGGCGCGACCCAATCGGGCGGTTTATTGACAGCATGGGTGTCATGTCGGATTATTCCGAACAGAGCTTGAACGTTTCCCGTTTCTTGCTTCTAAAGCTCATTTCCATTCAGTTGACAGAGCCGGTCCTCATTCTATTCCTTGCCGGGATAGTACTCACATTATTAAATCTCAAAAAAGACAAATTTCGCGAACCCTTCTTGTTGATTGTCTTCTGGCTCCTCCTGCCTGTTGCCATCATGATCATCACGCAGAGTTCGCTCTATGATAACTTCCGGCAATTGTTTTTCCTGTTGCCTGCTGTTTTTGTCATGGTGGCTGTTGCACTTGACGTCCTGTTCACAAAGCTCAACAGGGTATGGCTCAATCTCGCCCTCGTTCTTGTGCTGGCAGTGCCGGGGATTTCTGCCGGCTTTCGACTTCATCCTTACGAGTACATTTACTTCAATAGCTTTGTGGGCGGGGTGAAGGGTGCTTTCCGGCACTACGAGCTGGATTATTGGGCTACCTCGTATAAGGAAGCCGCTGAGTATCTAAACGGAGCTGCCCCGACCGGTGCAAAGATTGCCGTGGTGGGTACTGATTTGATTTTCAAACCCTATGCCCGTCCGGACTTGAAGGTTTATTACTTTAACGGCATAGACGTTAGTGAAGATTTTGATTATGTGGTCGTTACCAGCCGGGCGAACAACGATCTGGCGGTATGCCCGGGCGCGAAAGTAGTTAAAACCATTGAGCGCGAGGGCGCCATCTTGACCTCGATCAAACAAATTTCATCTCCGGGTGAAGAGTGTATCCTTCCTCCCTAAGATCAAACGAATAGCAATTTATATTCATAAGGAAATTGATTATGCCGGAACCAAAATTTTTATTGTTACTCCAATCCACCACCCTCCTCTCCGATGGCGCGATGGGGACCATGCTGCATGCGCGCGGGGTGAGCTTCGAGAAATGCTTTGACGAACTCAACCTGACAAACCCTGCCGTGGTGGGCGATATTCACCGCGAATACATTGAAGCCGGCGCGAATATCATCCAGACCAACACTTTCGGCGCGAACCACTTCAAGCTGGCAAAGCACGGGTTGGAGAACAGGGTCATCGAAATCAACCGGGGGGGCGTGGAGCTTGCCCAACGCGTTGTGGCGGCATCATTCAGGGAAGTGCTTATCGCAGGCGACGTCGGCCCGCTTGGTGTGCGGATTGCGCCGTTTGGGCGCGTCCAGCCCGAGGAAGCCCGCGCTGTCTTTGCGGAACAGATCGCAGTGCTGGTCGAGGCGGGTGTGGACCTGCTGATCATCGAAACCTTCACCGATTTGTACGAGCTCCGGGAGGCCATCCAGGCGGCGAGGCCATTTGCACCTCTGCCCGTGATCGCTTCGATGACCTTCACACGCGACGACCGCACCGTGCTGGGCGACGACCCCGCCAAGGTGGCGAAGGCGCTCAGCGAGGCCGGCGTGGATGTGATCGGTGTCAACTGTTCAGGTGGCCCGGCCCAGATGCTGCGCCTGCTCAAAGCCATGCGGCAGGCTGTCCCGAATGGCAGGTTCTCGGTCATGCCCAACGCGGGCTGGCCGGAGCAGGTCGGCGGGCGCATCATGTATCCAGCGGATCCTGATTACTTTGGCGATTATGCCCTCTCATTCCGAGAGGCGGGCGCTGGTGTGGTGGGCGGCTGCTGTGGCACGACGCCCCTGCATATTGCCGCCATGCGCAAGGCGCTGGATGAGTCCCCGCCCATTGAACCTTCTCACATCACCATGCTCCCCGCGGATGAGGAAGTGGAAGCGGCAATCGAATCACCCACCCAGTTCGCGCAGAAACTGGCGGCTGGAAAATTCGTTATCTCCGTCGAGATGGATCCACCGCGCGGGCTTTCGACCCACAAGCTGCTGGCAGGCGCATCCCTGCTGGCCGAGGCGGGCGCGGACGTGATCAACGTGGCGGACAGCCCCATGGCGCGCATGCGCATGTCTGCCTGGGCGGTGTGTGACATAGTCCAGCGCAGAGTCAATGTCGAAACCACGCTCCACTTCCCGACGCGCGGACGCAACCTGTTGCGGGTGCAGGGCGACCTGCTCGCCGCGCATGCCCTCGGCATTCGCAACGTATTCATCGTCATGGGCGACCCGACTTCGATCGGAGACTACCCCGAAGCGATGGACAACTACGACCTCGTCCCCTCGGGCTTGATCAAACTCATCAAGCAGGGATTCAACATGGGAGTGGACCATTCGGGCACCTCCATCGGACAGCCGACCAGTTTCTTCGTCGGCGCGGCGCTCAATTTATGCCCCCTGGAACCGGAGCAGGAGATCAAGAACCTGCACCGAAAAATCAAGAACGGCGCGGACTTTTTCCTGACCCAGCCGATTTACGAGCCTCAAAAAGCCAGGAGGTTCCTTGACCGGTATGCAGCCGCCCACGGGGATCTGGATAAACCGGTGCTGGTAGGCATCCTGCCCCTCGTCAGCGTGAAACATGCCAATTTCCTGCATCACGAGGTGCCGGGTATTTCGATCCCGGAGGAAACGCTCAGGCGGATGGAACAAGCCGGGGAGGGGGCGTCCAGCGCGGGAGTAGAACTGGCCGTCGAGTTGATCCAGAGCATCAAACCCTGGGCGCAGGGAATCTACATCATGCCGCAATTTAACCGTTTTGATTTGATCGCTGAGATCGTGGAAGCGGTAAAATAGGACTATGCTGCTCACTATCGATGTAGGCAACACCAATCTGACCATTGGCCTTTTCGAAGGCGAAAAGCTGGCGCATCACTGGCGCCTGGCAACGGACCATGCCCGCATGCCGGATGAATACGGCCTGCAGTTCCTGGGATTGCTGGCGAACGTCCGGCGCAAGCCCGGCGATCTGACCGGCATTGCGCTGGCGTCGGTCGTGCCCCCGCTGACCATGCGCATCATCCAGGCCTGCCGCGAGTATCTCAAGCAGGAACCGCTGGTGGTGGACACGGGCGTCAAAACGGGCGTTCGCATCCGCTACGAGGATCCGAAAACCGTGGGCGCGGACCGCGTGTGCGATGCCGCGGCGGTGCTGAAACTGTACGGCGGCCCGGCCTGTGTGGTGGATTTTGGGACTGCGACCTCGTTCAATGCCATCACTAGAGAGGGTGATTACCTCGGAGGGGCGATCACCGCCGGCATCAACCTGGCGGCGGAAGCGTTGTTCACCCATTCTGCAAAACTGCCGCGCATCGACCTGCAGCGCCCGCCGAATGTGATCGGGCGCAACACGCCGCACGCCATGCAGTCGGGACTATTATTCGGTTACGTGTCGATGGTCGAGGGGATGGTGGCGCGCTTCCGGGTGGAACTCGGCGAGGACATGAAAGTCATCGCCACCGGGGGCCTGGCGGAGTTGGTGGCGCGCGAAACGCCGGTCATCGAGATCATCGCCCCCTGGCTGACGCTGGACGGGCTGCGGATTATCTGGGAGTTGAACAGGTAACAAGGCAATTAAGTAATCAGGTCATCAGGATTTCTGATTACCTTTTCCATGATTTCCCGCCACAATGCAACGCGTCCTTGTTATTCTCCTGCTTTTATTTATGGCTGCCTGTTCTCCACAGATACCGGCCAATACCGGCGTCGAAGGACAGGTTTTAATCGGTCCGACATGCCCGGTGGTGCAACAGGGCAAAGAGTGTCCGGACAAGTCTTATCAGGCAACATTAACCGTCCTGGATTCAAGCGGTATACGTGAAATTGCCCGTTTCCAAACCGACGCTGATGGGCGCTTCCGCCTGCCGCTCGCGCCCGGAAACTATATCCTGCATCCTGAAACCCCTGAAAATTTGCCCATGCCGATCGCGCCTGAACAGAACTTCACTGTGACAGAGGGACGATTCGCTCAAATCAGTGTTGTATACGACAGCGGTATCCGCTGAAAAGATTTTCAACAGGTAGGAGACGAAGGCCACGGGCTTCTTCCTAGATGACCTTCGCGGGAAATAAGAGGAGGCGGACATAAAGAAGATCCTTTCCATCAGCTTCGGTTCTTCCGCACGTGACCATACCACTGTCCACACTTTTCTGGGCCAGGAATGCGAGCTCTCGCGGAAAGGCACAGACGGCGACTTCGACCTGGCGGTGCGCCGCTATGCCGAATTCGATGGCAAAGTGGACGCCTTCGGGGTGGGCGGGACC
>JBGPQJ010000009.1:0-36665 GCA_041488995.1 Anaerolineae bacterium | reverse complement strand
TCGCTGGCGGGCGGGACGGATTCAAAGGTGGTGGACCAGCAGGCCGCCGCCGAGGCCGCCCTGACTATGCTGGCGGATGTCTTCCTGGGCGGCAACCTCATCCACGACCTGGGCTATCTCGAATCGGGGCTGACCTACTCGTTCGCGCAGCTGGTCATCTGCGAGCAGATGGTGGACTGGATCAAGGGTTTCTTCCGCGAGGTCGAAGTGTCCGACCTGACGCTGGCACTGGACGAGATCGAGCGGGTAGGACCGGGCGGCATGTACCTCAACTCCAAACACACCCGGCAGCACTTCAAGCAGACCTGGTACCCCGACCTGTTCGAGCGCGGGTCATACACAGACTGGGAGAAAAAGGGTGGACAGACATTGCTGGAGCGCGCCTCGACGCGCGTCGAGATGCTGCTCGCCGAGCACCAGCCCGAGCCGTTGCCGGAGGATGTACAGGCGAAGCTGAGAAAGATAGTGGAAAGAGCGGGGGAGAAGAAGTAGGGGGGAGACCTTTGCGGTCAAAAACTGGGGGATGACTCCAAAGTCTGCTATCAGTCAACATGCCCTAATGAAGCAATCGCTCTCGTTATCATTGCACGGTGTTCTTAAAGTCGTTTTATGAGTTGTAAAAAGTGACCTTCTTCGGTTAAGCTTTTGGTGGCGAAACACAAAAGAAAACCAAGGAAGGTCGAAATGGAGTCTAACACACAAGCAGGGCTAGTAATGGATGTTGGGAGCTTATTTGCTCGTTTTCAAACCTTGAGTGACAAACGCAAATGCAGAGGTCTGAGGTATTCGCTGGCATTGATCCTGGCGATCATCATGCTGGCAAAGACGTGCGGCGAAAACCCTCCGAGTGGAATTGCGGAATGGGCCAAACATCGGACCGGGTTGTTGGTGGATCTGCTCAAGCTTGAGCGGAAGAAAATGCCCCACCACAGCACCTATCGCCGCATTCTGGCAGACGTCGTGAATGTGGAAGAACTTGAGCGAGTGAGCAGCGAATACTTGAGCAGGAAAAGATTCTTTGGCAAGCAAGTCCTGGTGGCCATCGATGGTAAAGTGCTGCGTGGGACACTGGATGACCATCAAAATGGGACCTACCTATTGGCAGCTTATCTGCCTAGCGAAGGGATCGTGCTGATGGAAGTAGCCATTGAAGGCCGAGGCAGTGAGATCCCGGCCGCACCGAAAGTGCTGAAAAGCATTGATTTACGGGAAAAAGTGGTCATGGGAGACGCGATGCACACCCAAAGGCAGGTTTCCATTCAAATTGTGGAGTCCGGAGGCGAGTACATCTGGTTGGCAAAAGGGAACCAACCCCAGCTGGAAGAAAATATCCGGCTCTGGTTTGAACCCGATGTGCAACCTATCCCTGGAATGAGTTTCCCGCCCAAAGATTTTGAGACTGCCAAGCTAACCAATAAGGGTCACGGGAGACTTGAAACGCGAACCATCACTGTGAGCAGCCAACTCAAGGATTTTTTGGATTGGCCTTACCTGGAGCAGGTCTTCAAACTGGAACGCCGCTTCGTTTCCCTAAAAACGGGTGAAATCCAACAACAGATCGAATATGGTTTTACGAGCCTGACGCGGGAAGAAATTGCTCCCCTCTCACTACTCAACAAGACCCGCTCCTACTGGGGCATCGAGAATGGCTTACATTACCGCCGAGACGTCACCTTGAGAGAAGACTACACTCGTATGACCAAAGGAAAGGCAGGTCAGGCGATGGCTTGCCTCAATAATCTGATCCTGGGTATCCTTCTATCGAAGAAGAAATACCGTACCATTCCTACTGCCAGACGTTACTTCAGCGCCGATCCGGTCGAGGCCCTAGACCTGTTCCTGCGACTTTAAGAACACCCTGGTTATCATTGCTATAATGCTTGAATATGCAATTCGGTCATGCTACAATGCATTTACATAAATGATTGTCTACACAACAACCGGAACTACATTCCAAGACTTAATCATCGATCTTTGCCTTTTGAGACAAGGTCTTGGTAATCAAAAAAGCGAAACCTTCCGCAATTGGTTTCGCTTTTTGCTATATGTTCATGAAAGCGCACCATTCTGTTTGCGATTACTCACCCAACAGACGTTTAAGCTTGCTAATCGGCGACCTATTGTGAGTCGACCAACAATAGATTTCGCGGCTGATCGATTTGAAACCTTATCCAATCCTCATTACAAAATAGGAAAATTGAAAGGAGAGCAAAATGTGCGAATTCTGTGCTGAACACGGCGAAGGAAAGATATGGTACCTCCAAATGAAAAACTACGCTGATGAATTACTTCATGAAGAGCTTTCTTCCACCCAACGAGGCATTGTTGGAGCCTCAACGCGTTTTGAGTGGAATAATCAATTCTGGGAAAGCTTTATCATGCCGGCTATCACCGGAATCGTCGCAGCGCAAGAGGAATCACAAGAGGCTCCACCTTTGACCGAATCCTCTTTGGCTCAGCCCAGTGAGGATGAGATCGTGGAACACCGGAAGGTTGAGCATTTTGGTCAGATCATCCCCATCGAGGATGTCGAAAGAGTGATCGACATGGTAGATTCGATCACAAGAATGCCCTGTGGATGCCGCTTCCTCACGACGGGAAAGACAGATAAACGTTACTGTTTCGGATTCGGGTTGGACAAGTGGAATATCATGGGCAGGTTTCCTGATGCCTCATCGTCACTGGAGGTGCTTGATAAAGAAGAGGCTAAGCGGATCATCCGTAAATATGATACAGAAGGGCTGATGCATAGCATTTGGACAGGTACAACCCCTTATGTCGTCGGGATATGCAACTGTGACCGTGACTGTGGCGCTTACAAGGGATACATCGAGATGCGAGGTGCTCCTCATTTCTTTCGAGCGGAGTACGTCTGCCAGGTGGATTGGGAATTGTGCAATGGGTGCAAGTCCTGTATGAGTCAATGTCAATTCGGGTCGCAGTTTTACTCATCTGCTCTTCGCAAAGTCTACATTGACCCCACCCGGTGTTTCGGGTGTGGAGTATGTAGAGCGGCATGTCCAGCTGATGCTATTTCACTCATTCCAAGGCAGGAAAACCCACAAGCGGCGAATGTCTGGCTTGGAGCTGCAACGCGATAATCAGATAATTAGTTCCCCCGCTCAGCCAGGGCCTTCAACCTCGCCGAGTCTTGACCGTAGGTCTCAAGGCCCGCGCCCAGCGATATAGATTGGCAAGACGGTCCAATGATTATGACACAAACAGGACAGACCGTGCCTGGACCCCCTCCGTCCGTTGGACACCTCCCCCAAATCCACAAGAAAAGGTACTTACAAATAACGAAACCATCCCATGCGGATTTGGGGGAGGCTGGGGAGGGGGTCAAGGTCCGCGCCCAGCGAGCTACTGTTTTCGGCCGGTGGCGGCCAGCAGGCTGCCGCCCCCGAAAGAGTAAATTGGGTCAATTTACTCTTTCGTAATCAGACGTACCTGGCTTTCATAGAAGAAGTAATCCCAAGCCCAATTGAGTATCACCACCAGCCTGTTGCGGAATCCGATCAAACGATAAACATGTAACCCAACCCAGATCAACCAGGCTGGCCATCCACTGAACGAAATGCCCCATAAACGGGCTACTGCCGCATTGCGGCCTATGGTTGCCAGCAGACCAGGGTCCTTGTAAGTGAACGGCTCCGGGACACGGTCGCCCAACCCCCGGATGATATTCTCGGCAGCGTGTCGTGCCTGTTGTTGGGCGACTGTTGCCAGCATAGGTAAGGGTTTTCCATTTTCATCTCCCAGGTAAGCCGCATCGCCAATTACATAGACCTGGGGATGGTCAGGAAGCTGTAAAGTCGGTTGGACGATAATCCGTCCTCCCCGTCCTTTTTCTGCCGCAAGAGTTTCTGTCAATTTTTCCGCACGTACGCCTGCGGTCCAAATCATGGTCCGGGTATCAATAGGACCACCATTGCCAAGTGTGATTTTCCTTCCATCGAAATTCACCACCTTCGTGTTCAAAAAAATCTCAACGTTCTTTTTACGCAAAAGATCATATGTGGTTTTTCGTAATTTTTCCGGAAAACTCTCCATCAAGTGATCGGCGGCTTCCAGGAGGATCACATGGACCTCATTCAGATCCAAGGACGGATAATCCTTCACCATTACCAGGTGGATTAATTCCGCCAGCGCCCCGGCGGTTTCAACACCGGTCGGGCCGCCGCCCACCACGGTAAAGGTAAGCAGCTCGCGCCGTTTTTGAGCATCCACTTCCCGACTTGCCAATTCGAACATCTTCAATAGATGGTTGCGGGTGTTGATTGCGCTTTCAACATCCTTCAGTTGAAAACTGTGCTCCCAGAGAGAATTCATTCCAAAGAAATCCGTCTGGCCACCCACCGCCAAGATCAAGCAATCGTAGGCAATGACAGAACCATCCAGTTGGATGAACTGCGCTTCGAAATTGATATGCGTCACTTCGCCCAGCCGGAACTCCAGGTTTGCCTGACGGCGGAATATGGTCCGCACGGGATAGGCAATTTGGGACGGAACAAGACCGGCAATCGCTACTTGATATAAAAGAGGTTGGAATAAGTGGTAGTTGTGTTTGTCAATCAGTGTGATTTGGACGGGCGCTTTGGATAGACGCTTCGCGGCTTCCAATCCCCCAAACCCGGCACCAACGATAACGACATGTGGATCTTTTTTCATATTGAACCTAAAATAAGCGAAGACAGCTTCTATAAGATAATACGTCTAAAATTGTCTTATTTACAAGTATACCGCAAGGGTGTGGGGAGATTAAAAAATAGAACAGACCGCGCCTGTTATACAGGCGCGGTCTGACGAAAGGAAAAGTTGAGTCGCTATCCGCTGAGCTGGTGTTAGGCGCAACTATGGCGTAATGACATCAGAATGCTCAATTCTTGAACACACCTGAGTCATAAAACAATTCTCTATCAACGAGTATCTGACCACCTTCTCGCATATCGCAGAGCATATCCCAATGAATGGCGCTCTTATTCTCGGAGCCACTCACCGAATAGCCATTTCCAAGAGCAAGATGGATAGTGCCGCCGATCTTTTCGTCAAAGAGCATGTTCCTGGTGAATCGCTTTATCTGATCGTTAGTACCTATTCCGAATTCGCCAAGACGTTGCGCGCCTTCATCTGTCTTTAGCGTCGCCAGCAAGAATTCCTCATTCTTCTCGGCACTGGCCTTGACAACCTTTCCCTTTTCAAAAACAAGCTCAACTCCATCCACCTCAACACCAGACCAAATACAAGGGAATGAAAATCTAACCTTTCCGTTCACAGAGTCTTCAACGGGTCCTGTGAAAATCTCTCCATCAGGAACATTGCCGCGACCATGACAACTGATAAACTTTCTGCCCTCAATCGACATTTCAAGATCAATACTTTTTCCTAATATGCGGACATGTTGCTTCCCCTCAAGCCACTTGACAAGTCTTTCTTGGTTTGCCTGCATTTGCTCCCATTGTGAAAGTGGGTCTTCTAAATCAGCAAAGGTACAGTGATAGAAAAAGTCACCAAACTCGATCAAGCTCATGTTAGCATCTTGAGCATAGGCATGAGTTGGAAACCTGGATACAACCCAGCGCAACTCCCCAGAGGCAGTCCTTCGAAACCACGTGTCATTAATATCTGTATTTGCACGAGCTAGCAAGCCCCATGCCTCAGGCTTTACACCTGTCAAACTGTGAGTATTGGAATCACAGCCGATTCTGATATCTACATCAAACTCCTCGGCCACTTTCTTTGATACAAAATTTGGTTGTATTAATTGATGTTCAGATGCTTCGGTGAGGAATATGTAACGAATATCCTCCAGGTCAATTGCGACATGTGGATGTCCGCCAGCTTTGAGGACTTCACGAAAAATTTCTGCAATCAAAGGGGTCGCAATCGGTTCGAGTGGGAATCCCCGAATCATTACCTTATCGTTCTCTTTTACCTTTGTAGAGTAATGCACCAAGATCTTGGCAAGGTTCTCGACACGTGGATCATTCATGATAACAATTTCTCCTTATATGCTCTCGGCGTATGATGTGAGGCACTACGCCCTGTGCCTAACTGGTATTTATACTCTTACTCAGCCTGTATCTTTGTGGCTTACCTTTTGCCTACCCTGCGCTCTTTGCGGTGTATCCCCTGCCTAGCGTGGGCAGATTTGCATACTGACATAATAATTATGACACAAACAATGCAAACCGCGCCAGAAAAACTGGCGCGGTCTGTGAATAATTCATGATACGGCAAATGCCGAGCCGCCCTACCTGCACTGTGCCGCCCTGGACTGTCCAACGTCCAGGACAGGCAGGCACACGTGGCTTATCGCAGTCAAGGTCCGTGCTGGCTCGTTTGGAATGAAGCAAGCCGGTGAATTCTTCAAGTGATATAATAAATTCAACATGTCGATGAGTCATCGAAAACCTTTATATGTTGGATGACTCGAATTGTTACTTTATTGTTTGGAAGCGGACGATTCATGCAAAATCATACCAACGAGGTGGTAATCGTCCTCTTCCCATTTCTGGAGGATGATATGAAGCGTATATTACTTGTTGCAAGCATGATCGCGATCTTCTCTTTACTGATCGTATTCCCTGGCGGAATCGCCAGCGCTGGAACAGCAGCGAGCCCTGCGCCGCCCAATGTGAATGTCAGCCAACGCATTGGCAACGAGTCCGAAGAGGCAGTCACAGTCAACCCCACCAACCCAAAAAACATCGTCATATTTACCAATATCGCCGAGGGCGTAAATGGAATGTTCCTCGGAGTGTCTTTCGATGGTGGTAAGACATGGAACCGCAGAATCGTTGGCGAGAACGATGTGCTCGGTGATACCTGCTGCGACCCAAGCCTGTCTTTCGATGAGTACGGAAACCTGTTCATGACGTACTTGTACAATGTGGAGAATACGGTTCCAGTAGCGCTCAGCACGGATGGCGGGCTTACGTTTTCCGTCATTGCCAAGATTGACAAACCTGCCAGCCTCGCTAACCCTGCAGGCAATGAGCGTCACGGATTGTTCCGCTTTGTTGATCAGCCGACGATTATTGCCGGCAAAGGCCAAGTTTGGCTGGTATTCAACGCAGGCGGACCGATGTTCGCTACCGGCGCGCCGGTCACTGGTTTTGGTCAGGTAGGCGCATTTTCAGTAGCGGAGATTGTTCCGGGGACTAACAACTGTACCTACGGCGATATCAGCATCGGTCCCGCGGGACAAATTATGCAAGTATGTACACTTACTGAGAGCGGACAAGGTGGTGGCAAACTTTTCGTTAATGTCGACCCCGATGGCCTTGGTCCGGCAAGTTTCGGGGATCGAGTCTTCGTTGTCCATACCCATGTTGGCGGTTATGATTTTATTCCGCCACAGCCAGATCGCTCAGTCGACGCTGAACCAGGTTTGGCCTGGGATCGAAGCGGCGGCCCGCACAATGGACGAGTGTATCTGGTATATACCCGGGAAATTAAAAACGAAAGCGACAACACAGATATCTTTGTGGCACACTCTGATGATAACGGGGCGACATGGAGCAATGGTGTGCGCGTGAACAATGATCAAACATCGAACAGTCAATTCAATCCGAAGATCTCATTGGATCCCACAACGGGAAACCTCGTTGTCGTTTGGTTCGACTCAAGGGCTGATCTTGGTTCCGGCGGAGCCGGTGACACTAATGGAATCCCCAATGATGACGCGCAATTCTGGGGCGCATTTAGCAAGGATGGCGGTGCATCCTTCACATCGAATTTCCAAATCAGCGCAGGGACATCAAACTCGCATGTTTCCGGCAACGGGATTGATTACGGAGATTACACCGGCTTATCGTTCTTTGGAGGCGTAGCCCATCCGGCATGGGCAGATAACTCCAACAGCACTGGCGACAATCCTGATGGAACTCTGCATAAATTGGATATTTACACTGCCGCGATCCCTGTTCCACGCTAACCGCTAAATATATTTGAAGAGACCCTAAAGACATTGGATGTCTTTAGGGTCTCACTTTATAAGAATTGATCAATACAAGGAAGCGCTCACAGGATTTCAACCTTTACTGCTATTACGGATTTTGTTGAACCAACAAGATCTGCGGCACTGGAATACCAATGCCATCCGTGTAGATGATGGAATGCGGGTTTTATTTGAGAAGGTGGTGTGACTCAGTCCGTATGTAGGTAGGCGAATTCCCCCTCAGCCTTCGAATAGCCAGATGGGACATCAAAGAAAACTGAGAAGATGTTACTGCTATGTCATTACAACCAAGGGCGGGACTAAAATTCCACCTTTGGTTGTATCTTATGCCTTTGCAGGATTCTCTCGCATGGTCCAATAGGTCAATAATGCAGCAATGACCATCGGTACGACGCCCACAACACTAAAGATCAGGTCGGGAACTATGTCGTCAATATCCAATTCACTGATGCCGTCCCTGGAATAAACCACGGCGTAAACGAAGGCGCCCAGCGAGTACCGATCAACCTGAAGCAAGCAGCGCGAGTAGGCTGCAGGCGGTTGTCAGGCGGTCATAGTTTGATCTTCCGATACAACCGAGGTGCTAAATTATTTTGAGCTTATAATCTGAACAAAAGGATTATTGTTATGCTGAACAACCGTCAACTTGCCGATACATTCACCCTCATTGCCAATTTGTGCGAGATCAAAGGTGAGGTCATTTACGTCATCCTTGCCTATCGCAAGGCGTCCGAAAGTTTGATGTCGCTTCCGCGCGAGGCCAGCGACTACTGGAAAGAGGGCAAACTGCGCGAGATCCCCGGCGTGGGCAAAGCCATTGCAGAAAAGATCGATGAACTGCTCAGGACGGGTAAACTCCAATTTCTTGAGGATCTCAAAAAGGAAGTGCCCGAGGAACTTGCCGCATGGCTGGCTGTCCCTACGCTTGGACCGAAGAAGATCGCAATGATCTGGAAGACGCTGAACATCACGGCTCTTGCGGACCTCGAAACTGCCGCGAAAGAAGGGAAGCTTCGTTCACTCCCCGGCATGGGCGCCAAGTCCGAGACTGCGATCCTTGAAGGCATTGCATCTTTATCCCGCCGCTCAGGGAGAATCCCATTGGGGCGGGCTTATCCGCTTGCACAGGAGATCATCAAGACCCTCAAAGGAGTAAAGGGAGTCGTCGCAGCAGAACCAGCCGGAAGTCTAAGGAGGATGCGCTCGACAGTCGGTGACCTGGATATCCTCGTCGCCGCAAAAGATTCATCCGCTGTGATGGATGCGTTTATCAATCTTCCCGGCGTGAGTCGTGTGTTGGGAAAAGGTGAAACGAAATCATCCATTGAATTTACGGATGGCGTGCGCGCGCAAGTGTGGGTGCATCCGCCCGAGAAGTTTGGGACGGCTCTGCAATATGCGACTGGCTCGAAAGACCACAACGTGCAATTGCGACAGATCGCATTGGCAAAAGGTCTATCGTTATCGGAACATTCGTTTGCAAAGGTAAAAGGGAAGGGCGAAATCTTTTGCGCGACCGAAGAAGAAGTGTACAAAACCCTGGGCCTGCCGTGGGTACCACCCGAACTGCGCGAAGACCGCGGCGAGGTGCAGGCGGCAAAAGCAAATAAGCTGCCAAAGTTAATTCAAGTCAAAGACATCAAAGCGGACTTGCAAGTCCATTCGACGTGGAGCGACGGAAAATTGTCCATGCTGGAGATGGCGCGCGGCGCGGCGAAGCGTGGAATCAAAGTGATCGCATTCACCGACCACTCCGCGAGTCTCGGCGTCACGGGCGGATTGAAAATGGAAGATCACAAGAAGCAAGCCGCCGAGATCAGGAAAATCCAAAAGCAACTTGGCGATGAGATTTTGGTTTTGCATGCGTCGGAAGTAGAGATCAAAGCTGATGGCACGCTCGATTACCCCGATGAATTTTTAGGAAGCCTTGATCTGGTGCTTGCATCCATGCACACGTCACTGCGACAGCCGCGCGAAAAAGTGACGCAACGAGTCATCAACGCGATCCGCAACCCGCACGTGGACATCATCGGTCACCCAACTGGACGATTGATCCCGGACCGCGAAGGCGCGGACCTGGATATGGAAACCATCCTGCAAGCCGCGGCAGAGACGGGTGTAGCGTTGGAGATCAACGCACATCCTTCGCGTTTGGATTTGGATGATATGTACGCCCGCCGTGCAAAAGAATTAGGCATCCCCATCAGCATCAACACGGACTCACATTCCGAAGAGGATTTCGATAATTTGTTTTATGGCGTTGCAACAGCAAGGCGCGCGTGGCTGACGAAGGATGATGTCATCAATTGCTGGTCAACGAAGAAGTTGTTGGATTGGTTGAAGAAACGAAAATAAAGCAATATCGGCGGATTCGCAAGACAACATAATCATTATGATACAAAACACAACAGACCGCGCCTGAAAAACTGGCGCGGTCTGACGAAAGTACCGCTCAACCCGGAGTGCGCAGCGCGAGTCGGCTGCATGCGGTTGTTGGGTATACCGAGCTTAATGGAACCGATCAGGTGTTAAAAAATGTTTAGAATTTGAAGAAAATACTCCCCCTACCGTGATCCTTTCATCAGCAGCTCCATGGCGAAAGGCTCTCCGTGACCCGGATAGACGAATCCTATTTTGAGTCCCTCCAAAAATGCGAGGCGGTCTTTGTTGCATCGGGATCGTCGTCCTCAAGCGAAGCGTGGTTCTACGACTGGCTCTTTGAGCTTACAGAGTACTGCGAAAATATCTGAACCAAAATCTTGCTTTCAGCCCAACTCCAGGCAAGTAAAAGTTCAGTTTTTAATACAAGAAGCAGGAAGACCTCACTGGTCTTGAAGTGCTGTTTGTAAAATTTCTGCGACCCAACTATTCAGACTTTTGTCTTCCAATTTTGCCTGAATATAGGCTTTGCGGTGCAACTCAGTGGGCAAGCGAACAACAAATTTTCCCGAGAATGGCTTTTCAGGCGATTCGCCTCGTTGAGCGCAAAACTCAAGATAGTCATCAACTGATTCATGAAACGCCTCTTGAATTTCATCAACGGCGGTGCCTTCAAAAGTAATGACATCACGGACATTAATAACTTCCCCGTATAAAATGCCCGCTTCATCGTCAATTTCAACTTTACCAATATAACCTTTATATTCCATCATGGCTTTTCTCCTGCTGCTTCGAGAAACCTGCGAACAGATTTGACTGCTCCCTTGTTTGTTTCTTTGCGCGGATGTGGACGGTGAAACACAGCGCGAACACCTTTCAAAGCGACCCGCACGCGTGATCCATTGCCTTCTGTGATTTCAGCGCCCAAAGCGACAAAGAGGGTTTCAATATCCCGCCAGGCTATATTTGCACGTTCAGGCTTTTCGAAAATAGCTTCCAGCGTTTTGCGGTGTTTGCTATCCACAGCGTGATAGTATCATAAATTGATACTATCATCAAGAGGCTCTTTGCGAAAAAGGTCCCATGTTGAATACCTGTTTCCATAAAAAGAAAATACTTACTTATCCAATGGATTCAACACCCGCCCCACGAACAGGATCGTCCCCGTTGGCACATCACGAATAATGAAAATGAACGGCCGGTCGATGCGCAATTCCTGTGGCATCTGGAGGGATGTGGGCGCAATGCTAAAAATGGTGGCAGCCGCGGCTTCTGTGCCCTCTTCGTTGACCAGGACATACGCTTTGTGCAATGCCTGCTGCACGTATAACCGCTCTGACTTCGTGATGCTGCTGAAATCCGCCTTTGTATCGTCAAAAGCCAATGGCATCCCCATCTCTGACAAAACCGGCTTCAGGTCGAAATCAACGGTGAATTCAAATTTTGGCATGTGAAGAGTCAAATCGCTGGATTCCAATTCATCCAGGATGGCTGCAAACTTCGCGGCATCCAGAGTGCTCTCGACCGATTCAAACCTGCCCTGGTCAGGAAGGATGATCACCATCTCTGCTAGCTCGCCTTTATAAGGCAGCGCCACCGCTTGGTACCCCTCGCCAGCGCCGAGCCGGACAGGGATGCCTCCATCGGTCTGCATGGTGGGGACCCGAATCTGTGTGCCGTCCAATAAGGTAAAAGGCGCATCGCGGGTCAGCTTTTTAACGAACGCTTCCTGCCAGGCAGCCTTGAAGTAAACCGCGTTCGCCAGAACCATGCGCGTGGACGGATCCACGGAGCCGGGCGGCATGACATCCTTGATCTTTCCCTTCGTTTCGCGGTCGACCCAGTCGTTGATCTGCTGCCGCGCGGAATCGGGCGCTACGGCGAAATCCAACAAGCGCACACCGGCACCATAATTGACCGCCAGCAGGTCAAGATACGCTTTCTCAAACGGGTAATCCTGCTGACCCCAGACCGCATTGGCGATGTAGAGCTGCATGGGGTTCTTGCGATCGACCTTTTTGGATTCGTCCGGGCGTTGGGCGAGATCAAGCGAAAGGGCATTCAATGCCGGGTGGAATTGGTCCGGCGGTAAAGTGAAATGGAGGGTGCTGGCAATCTGGGAGGCGGTCTCCCCGCCGGCGCCGCCGTACAACATCGCCGTTGCCAATGAAATGCTGTAGGGGGAATAGATCAGGTTGCCGCCATCCCCATGCACCTGGCGGTAAAAATCAAAAGCGAAGGCGTTGTTGCCATCCAAAAGGGTTTGCGCATCGGCCGCGGGAATCACGAGAGAGATATCCCTCGGCAGGTCTGATTTGGCCACGGCGCCCGTATCTGCCACAGCAAACTCACAGGCTGACAGCAATATCGCCATCAGAATTACGAACACAACGTTTAAGTATCTCATTCGAGCCTCCCTCCGGAGAAACCTACACTCTCATTGTAGACCGCTTGATGAAAAATTCAAGTCACCAGCGTTTACTTGATCTCGTAGACGATGGTCACCGTGGTCGTGATCTGCATGGAGCCGGACTGGACTGGCACATTAGACGCCGGGGCGGCCGCTTCGAGACGGACGTACTGGACGGTGACGGGGGCCGAGCTGTCGTTGTAGGAGATGGTCTTCACGGCGCCCAGCGAGACACCGGTAGCGCCGGTCAGTTCATCGGCCTGCTTGCGGGCATCGGCAACCGCTGCCAGACGGGCCTGCGAGAGAGCAGCGGTCCTATCGGCCACGTCGAAGGAGATGCTGTTGATGTTGTTAGCCCCGGCACGGACACTGGCGTCGAGCAGGCCGCCCAGCTTGGTGAGGTCACGCACGGTCACATAGACGGTGTTATCGACCATGTAAAGGATGCCGGTGATCTTCCCGTTGCCATCATATTGCTGCTGGGGGTAGACGCTGAAATTGGTGGTCTGGATGTCCTTTTCAGCCACGCCGGCAGACTTGATGGAATCAATGACGGCCTGGGCACTGGCGCTGTTCGCGGTCATGGCAACGGAGGCGCTGGCATCCTGGGAATGGACGCCAATGTTGATGTAGGCGATGTCGGGGGTGAGAGTGACGAGACCGGAGCCGGTGACGGTGATGGTGGGCTGAAATGGCTGGGGCTGGACGGTGATGTTGGAGGGACCGCAGGCGGCCAGGGCAAGGCTGAGTATCAGGACGCCGAGAAGGAAGATGAATTTGGTTTTCATGGGGAACTCCTTGTTTTGTTGAACTGGTTGTACACTGATAAGACGCAAGAGGGGGAGGAAAGTTCCGGGACCTTAGGCGCCTCGGTTTGTAAAGCCATCCGCTGCTCAGGCACTTTCGACATCCCGGCTCTTAATCTTCTTCGACCAAACCGGCAATGATCAAGGGCAAACCCGCCTGTATGAGGCCCGGTTCCAGGCGAGACCTATCTTTACCTGCTGATTTAATGCTAGAATAAAATATAGACTGCGATACGGAGGCACGTCTCCATGGACAACAATGAGCTTCGTAAACTTCTCCTACAACTTCACGACGAAATCAAGAACATCCAATCGGTTGACGAAAAAGGCAGTGAGTTGCTGCGTGACCTTGAAGGGGATATCCAAAACTTGCTCGAGCGTTCGGAGGAAAATCCCGTGCAGTTGCATCCCTCCATTGTTCAGCGCCTGGAAGGCGCTCTCAATCATTTCGAGGTCACCCACCCCGCCCTGACCACGCTGATTTCCAATCTGCTGGATTCTCTGAGCAACGCCGGGATTTGATCTAGTCGAGATCCTGATTTACCCAACCCAACAAAGACCGGTCACGTAGCCCGTCAGCGATTGACGGCCGCGGGTTCAACCTCCTCTGCTGGGGCCGTTTCCTGCCTCATCCGCACTCCCAGCTCTTAACCTTCTTCAACCAGACCAGCAATTTTCAAGGCATAGGCTTCCTTTGCATCCATATCCGCCAGGCGCGTGAGCATGATCCGCTGCGCCATGGGCGATCCGGCACCATGCATGGATTCAACCAGATAGCCCACTCCACCTGCCCCTAGAGTTATATTCTCAATCAACCGCAACAGGCGTTGTCGCCACTCCACGGGGAATTCATCTGAACCAACAAGGTATTTTTGCAATAGCGGTCCTATCTCTGGATGGTTGAAGTCCTTCTCTGAGGGCATCGTGACCAGTAAACCACCGGCAATATCCTGGGCGATTCTGGCAATTTCATAGGGGAAACGGGTGACATTTAATTTTGTGACATTGGCAAGAAGCACATCGATCATGTAAGTTCCAGAAGGAGAACGTCTTCCTTCGTACGAAGACGCCAGCCCACAGGCATACAGGGTTTCATTGAGATGGACCATCTCGACGAGCTTGTCTCTAATATGGGAAGCCTGTTCTGTCCCTTGAACTCTGGCAAGTGCCTGCACTGCGCCAATAAGCACATCGCCCACACCCACCTTACACCCACCATAACTTGCCCGGTGGTGGGCTGCAAATAGTTCCACCAGATCGCCCGCATACTGGTATTCCCGGCACATAAAAACCCATTCCCAGGGGACAAAAACATCCTGGAAAATGATCACCGCTTCATGACCACCGTACTGGTAATTGCCGACATCGATTCTACCGCCTTCCAGTTTTCGGGTATCACTCGCCTGACGACCATACACATAGATGATTCCCTCCGCATCTGCCGGGACTGCGCAGGCAACGGCATAATCCAGATCGGCTTCTTTCAGGCTGCGGGTGGGCATCACCAGGATTTCATGCGAACTGATCGCCCCGGTCTGGTGGACTTTTGCGCCACGGATGAAAAACCCGTCTTCATTCTCTTTGACGATGCGTACATGCAAATCGGGGTCAGTCTGCTGGGATGGAGATAATTTCCGGTTACCTTTCGGGTCCGTCATGGCGCCATCCACCACAAGGTTTTCCTCCTGCACATGGGCAAGATACTTCCGAAAGCGCTGGTTGTAATGGGTGCCCAATTCCTGGTCCATCTGGTAGGTGACCACGTCAAGAGCATTGAAACTGTCCATCCCCACACACCGTTGGAAACAGCAGGCCGTACAATGGCCAAGCAAACGCTGCATCTTGACTTTATTGACCAAATCCTGTGTGCTCTGGTGCAGATGGGTAAAACGATTAACGCGCTGGCCAGTCAGGTTGGATTCTGCCGTCATCAACTCAACATGGGTTGGGTCATTGGCAAGCTCATAAGTCATTGCTGCCGCGTTCAACGATGGCCGGATCATCGGATGGTCAACGGAGTTTTCGATTTCTTCCCCAAACATAAAAATTCGCTTCTTCATCCCCCTGAGGCTTTCCAGGTAATCTTCTTGAGTTGTTATCATCTTCTTATCCTTGACAGTAAAACAGCTTAGCGCAAATAAGCGACCACCATGCCGCCATTTGCCTATATATATCATTAAAGAGAGAATGGATACAACAGCAAGAACAGAAAGCCTAACGGCACCCTTCCTCGTTTTGCTTAGAAAAGGCAGAAACGAGGGTGATAAATAGGGTTCAAAACCGTTTTCAGGATATCGTTATTGGCGGTTTCTCTGGATTTTGTGCCCCCAAGGGGGTGTTGTATATACGGATAATCCAAAGTTGAGAGGGGATTACGAACCTTAAGTTATTATAAATTCGTATGTTGTAGTATAATAAATTCATGAAAATTCAGCGGTTTCTTCTCCCTCAAATAAAGGATTTGCTTTTACCCGGAAAGGTGCTCATTTTGTACGGTCCTCGCCAAGTGGGTAAAACCACACTTGCCAATGATTTGCTTGCATCCATCCCGTTGCGCAGCCGGTTTGTGAATGCGGATGAATTGATCTATCGAGACCCGCTGTCCAGTCAGAATCGCCAGCGTTTGGGGGAAGTGCTTGGCGATGCGGAATTGCTAGTGATCGATGAGGCCCAACGCGTGCCGAATATTGGGATCAATCTAAAGATCCTAGTCGATAGTTTTCCTAATGCGATTGTCATTGCAACTGGCTCAGCCTCCTTTGATCTGGCCAACAGGATCAGCGAACCGCTGACTGGCCGCACACTAACATTTAACCTCTATCCTGTTAGTTATCCTGAGATCCGCCAGACCGTGGGCGCAATCGAAGCACGCAGCCAGTTGGAACGTTGCATGGTATGGGGAGGTTATCCAGCCATTGTCACGACAGAAAATCCTGTTATGAGAGAGAAGCTACTGGGCGAGTTGGTGGGTGCTTACCTGTACCGTGATATCCTCGAGCTTGAAGGCATTCGCCGTTCCGAGAAGATCGTGGATTTGCTGCGTTTGCTGGCTTTCCAGATTGGGCAGGAGGTCTCCATCGCGGAACTGGCGACCAGCCTGACGCTCAACCGCCAAACCGTTGAACGCTATCTTGATCTACTCGAAAAGGTATTTGTCATTTTCAGGGTTGGCGGATTCTCGCGCAACTTGCGCAAAGAAGTGACGAAAAATCCTCGCTACTATTTTTATGACAATGGTGTACGAAACAGTCTCATTCAGAATTTCAACCCTCTAACCTTACGCGACGACGTTGGCCAGCTATGGGAAAACTATCTGACAATTGAACGGCGAAAGGCGAATCAAGTTGCCGGTCGATCAGTAAATTCCTATTTCTGGCGAACTTATGACCATAAGGAAATCGACTGTGTCGAAGAGCACGGCGGGAGACTTTTTGGATATGAGTTCAAATGGCGTGAAGGTGAAATTCGACGGGTAACCCGGAAAGAGTTTATTGATGCATATCCAGGTTCTTCCTTGGCGACAATCAGCCAAGAGAACTTTGAAGATTTCTTGGAGTAACTTTTACCGGTGAGTGAAGAATCAAATACACCTTCTGCTTAATGAAGGCGTATAAGGCAAGAGAGTACCACTTGGAAAATATGGATTATATGTTCCATATGCCCCCAAGCGAATACGAATCGCTGTTTTTGGCTTGAGAGGATCGCATCACGGGTCATTAATAGGCCAGGGTTCTATACAGGCCTGTTTCAAAAAGATGGTTAAAAAATAGACTACATACCGTTTTTTTTGCAGTATGTAGTATTCGGGTGGGCTTGGCTGGACTCGAATATCATCCCCCGGACGGGGGGCCAGCGACCAACTTTTCCTGAAAGTTCAGTGAGCCCGGCTGGATTCGTCGCGCCGCAAACGGGCGCACACCGGTTCAACCTGTTCGGCAGGGCAATGTTCCAGTGCATCGCGCAAAGCTGCGGGCTGGGAGAGAATGTCAGAAATGAAAGGGTTGGGGGTCATGGATTTTTCCGGATGGATTGATCTGCCCAACAAGCCGCACCTATCACCCCGGCATTATCGCCCAGTTGGGCCAGCACAATCTCCACCTGCTCTACCGGCATAATATGGACGCGCTCGTTTACGGTGCGCTTCATCGGCTTGAGCAGTAAATCGCCAGCCCTGGCAACACCCCCTGCAATGATAATCCGCTGCGGGCCGATGGATGCGCATATGCTGGAGGCGGCTACACCCAGGTAGAAGCCAACTTTTTCGTAAATATCGCAGGCGATTTCATCCCTGAATTCGGCTGCTCTGGCAATCAATTGGGGCGTGATGCGGTTCAGGTCATACTTGCACATCTCACCGATTTTGGTGGTCAAGCCCTGGGTAACAGCTTTCATGCCCATCGCAGCGATTGCCGGGCCAGATGCATAGACTTCGAGACAGCCGTAATTTCCACACCCGCAGCGTGGACCGTTGTAATCGATGACGGTATGACCAAGTTCACCTGCCGTACCACCGCTGCCAAGATGCAATTGGCCGTTGATAACCAATCCGCCTCCGATGCCTGTGCCGATGGCAAAGACCGCGACTGTTTCCACGCCGCGCCCTGCGCCGAAACGCCACTCGCCGAAGGTGATGGAACGTACATCGTTGAGAATGGAAGTGGGAAGGCCCGTCAGCTGTGCAATCGTTTCGCGCAACGGGACATGCGGCCATGTGCCGGGTAAATTGGGCAGGAACAGCGTTTCGCCCTTTTCCAAATCGAGCATACCCGGGACTCCGATGCCAATCCCGCCAATATCGTCTTTTTCCAGCCCGGCAGAATGGATAACCTCCAAAAACAGGCCAACCATGCGCTTCATGACCGAATCGTGGCCTTCACGCGCCAGCGTGGGAATGCTGGACTGGTGTAGCACCGTACCGGTTTCCACATCGACGATGGCAGCACGCAGGTTGGTACCGCCGAGGTCACAGCCGATAAATCGTTTCATGAGTATTCCATAAGATGAGAATAAAGGTCTGACAGGTTTTCAAAAACCTGTCAGACCTGATTATTGGGCAAAATTAATGAATATACGGCTTCAACACATCGCGCGAGAGATAGAAGCCGCGCTTGACGAGTTCCTCGTCGCCTTCGTAGACGCGGTCCTCGTGCTCGATGCTAACGACGTAATCGTAGCGGGCGGCGGTGAGGGCGGCAAAGAATTTGGGCCAGTCCATGTCACCCAGGCCGGGCAGGCGCGGGACCTGCCAGCCCATGCCCTGCGAGAGCACGCCGTTGTTGTACAGGCCTTCGCGGTCAATGTGCAGGTCCTTGGCGTGGACATGGAAAATCTTGCTGGCGAACTCGCGGACGACGCGCTCGCAATCAATCATTTGCAGGATGAGATGCGAAGGGTCGAGGTTCAGGCCGAAGTTGTCGTCGGGGATGATCTCCCACATTTTGCGCCAGATGGCCGGGGTGGAGGCCAGGTTGTTGCCGCCGGGCCATTCATCGTAAGAGAAAATCATTGGGCAGTTTTCGATGCCGATTTTGACGCCGTGCTCTTTGGCGAATTTGACGATCGGCGGCCAGACTTTTGCATAGTCCTCGAAATTCTGCGGGACGGTCTTGTTCTTGTCCTTGCCGATGAAGGTGCCCACCACCGGAACTTCGAGCATGGCAGCTGCTTCGATGACCTTTTTCAGATGACCAATGACCGTTTTACGGAGGTCGGCATCCGGGTGGAGGGGGTTGGGAAAATATCCCAGCGAGGAAATGGTCAGCCCGTATCCATCCAACATTTTGCGGATTTCGGAGGCTTTGGGCTTACCCAGCGCCGCCACATCGATGTGGGTGACGCCCGCATAGCGGCGGGTGGCCTTTTCGAGCGGCCAGCAGGCGATTTCAATGGCCTGGAAGCCGCTTTCCGCGCCCCATTTGGCGGCCTGTTCGAGGGTGTTGCCGGGCAGTGCGGCGGTGAAAAATCCGAGTTTCATAGGTAGTGTCCGTCCTTTCTGTCAAATCGGCATCGAATTTACCCTACGGGTACGATGTCACTAATTTTTCTAATTCTTTAAGCAACTTTCGTGCAATTCGCGTCATTCGATGCAAAGATTATTATCCAACCTTCATCCATTTGCCTTCTTTGGCGCTTTTTTCGATGGCTTCGCAGAGCAGCATCTCGTAATGACCGTCGGCAAAGGTAGGGAAATCGGGGGTGACGGCATAATCGCCAGCAAGGATGTAGCGATAAATTTTGCCGTGCAACTGCTTGAAAGTGTCGGGGAAGCCCTCGTTATGCCCACCGGGATAGGAAGTGATGGCGCGAGCCTCGGGGCCGAGCAGCGAGGGGTCTTTCATGATAATCTGGTTTGGTCCGTCGCGGCGGCCAATCCACATTTCGTTGGGGCGCTCGGAATCCCAGGAGAGCGAGGCCTTTGAGCCATTGATTTCATAAAACAGGCGGTTTTTGCGCCCGGCGCTGACCTGCGAAACCGTCAGCACGCCGCATGTGCCGTTTTCATAGTGAAGCAAAATCGTGGCATAATCTTCGGTGTGGATGGGCTGGTCAACGTAATCATCGGCAGTCAGCAGTTTGCCGGTGAAGGTCTCCAGCGCCTTCTTCGGTTTCTTGCGGATGGGGTGGAAGGTCTTGAAATCGGCGTAGACTTCCTGGATTTTCAGGCCGGAGATGAAGGTCAGCAAATCCAACCAGTGTGAGCCGATGTCACCGACAGCGCGCAGCGTGCCGCCCAGGCCGGGTTCCAGCCGCCAGTTCCAGTCGGTGGGTAAAAGCAGCCAATCCTGGGTATAGGAACCCTGCATGATGAACAGGTCGCCGAGTTCGCCGTTCTGCACCATCGTCCGCGCCTGGTGGGCGAGCGGATAAAAGCGAATATTGAAGTTGATGGCATTCACCAATCCCGTTTCGGCGGCGACTTTGACCAATTCGGCAGATTCGGTCGTATTCATCGCCAGCGGTTTTTCACAGACGACGTGTTTGCCCGCCAGCAGCGCGGCTTTTGCTTGCGGATGGTGGAGCAGGTTGGGCGTGGCGAGGTGGACAACGTCAATGGCCGGGTCGGCAAGCATGTCTTCATACGTATCATAGGCGCGGGGGATGCCCATTTCGGCGGCCTTGGCCCGGGCCCTTTCGCCGGTATCCTCAGCCAGCCCAAGCACCTGGATCCCGTTCCGCCGCAGTCCTTCCACGTGAGCGGGGCCGATAAAACCCGTCCCGGCAATGCCGACACCGATGGTTTGTTTGGTGAGTTTCTTTGCCATCCTGACTCCTTGCTGTTTTCTTTTTGCCGTCAAACAAGTAACTGAAGTCGCTACTACGTCGTTACTAATATCCGCCGCCGAGTTTGGCTTTGCCAGCGTCTATAGTGCCTTTTTTCGAGCGTTTCTCGAACTCGTCCATGATGGCCGCTGTAGCTGTCGCGCCGCAGCGGGTGACGCCAGCATCGATGACGGCCAGCAGCGCATCCAACGTGCGGACCCCGCCAGCGGCTTTGACCTGCACCTTTTCGCTGACATTGGCGTGCATCAGGCGCAAATCCTCGAGCGTTGCGCCGCTGGGGGCAAATCCGGTGGAAGTCTTAACCCAATCCGCGCCCGCCGCCTCGCTCAGTTTGCAGGCCAGGATTTTTTGTTCGTCGTTGAGATAGGCATTCTCAAAAATGACTTTGACTTTCACGCCCCGGGCATGGGCCGCGTCACAGACAGTCTTGATGTCCGCGCCGACATAATCAGCCTTTCCCGAACGCAATTGACCTATATTGAGCACCATATCCAGTTCCACAGCGCCGTTGTCCATGGCTTGCTGCGCCTCGGCCACCTTGATGGCGGTGAGATTGCTGCCGTGCGGGAACCCGACCACCGTGCTGACCTTCACATCGGTACCTTTGAGCAATTCAGCGGCGAGTTGGACATGACAGGGCTTGACACAGACCGTGGCAGTGTTGTATCTGGCAGCCAGTTTGCAGCCGTCAATCACTTCCTGCTCGGTCAGTTCGGGCTTAAGCAGGGAATGGTCAATCACTTTGGCGAGTTGGGCATAAGTGATGGTTTTGCTGGAGAGCATGTTTTATCCTTTAATTATCTTTTCCACAAATCAATCGGTTTCTTAACCTGTGGCGGGGTATACGGCCATTCGATTTTGCGTCCCTCGCCCGCCGATTGGTAGGCAGCGTACATAATTTTCAACACTTCGCGGCCATCCTCGCCGGTTTCCATGCAGGTTTCCTTGCCGAGCACGCAGTTGACAAAATGCTGCATTTCCTGCGGGAAACCGTAGTTCCAGATTTCCTCGAACATGGTAAAGGTGTAGCCGCGTGTCGTCCCGGCTTTTTCGACGGCATACCCGTAACCTTCCTCGCTGTAGGTAAGCAGGGAACTGCCCCGTAGCAGGTCGGCGCGGGTGTGGCCTTTCTTGCCGTAGACTTCGCAGCGGTCATCCACACCGCCGCCCTTGGCCCAACTGTTTTCGAGCATGGCCAGTTTGTCACCCTCGTATTCGACGATGCAGTACGAATGGTCCTCGCCCTCGGTGCGTCCCTGGTGGACATAAGTTCCCATAAAGGCAGTCACGCTCTTGACCTTGGGCTTGCCCAAAATCCAGCGTGTGTATTCAATGGAGTGGCAGCCCATATCGAGCAGCACGCCGCCGCCGGAGCGGTTCACATCCCAGAACCAGGGCATGTGCGGGCCGGGATGCTCCTCCGATTGCTTGGCCAGGAACGGCTCGCCAATCGCGCCTTCGCCGATGAGCGTCTTGACGCGCACATATTTAGGCGCAAAAAGCAGTTCCTCAGCGTACATCAGCAGCACACCCGCCTTCTGACAGGCTTCAATCATCTGGTCGGCTTCCTCGAGCGTGACACACAGCGGCTTTTCGATGATGACCTGCTTGCCCGCCTTGGCCGCCTCCACCACCGCCTGGCAGTGCAGGTCGTTGGGGATACAGATGTCAATCACATCGATGTCTTTGTCCTGCAACATCTGGCGGTAGTCGCTGAAAGCGCCGGGAATCCCGCGCTCCTCGGCAAACCTGGCTGCATTATGCGGGCTGGCAACAGCCACTACTTCTGCATCACGCACCCAGCCTTTGAAGGCCGCATGATGAATATCGCCTACAAAACCAGTTCCGACAATGCCAACTTTCACAGTTTTGGTCATGGGATAACTCCTGTTATTGCAATGAAACAACGGCTATTGTCTGAGCGCCCTCTGACGCCCGTAAATTGAGATCAAGACCAGCAGGGTGGCTCCCAATACCATGCGCCGCACAGAATCGGGCATCTGCATGGTGGTCAGCAGGCTGGTGAGCAGGGTCAGCACAATCGCGCCGGCCATGGTGCCCCAGTAACTGCCCTTGCCACCTGAAAGCAAAGTCCCGCCCACGGCCACCGCCGCAATGGAGGGAAATAGGAACGGCTGACCCAGAGCGATGAACACCACGCCTGTGTTCCCGACCACCAGAAAACCGCCAAACCCGGCCAGCGCGCCCGCCAGGGCATACGTCGCCAGGTTCATGCCGGTCACATTGACACCGGAAAGTTTCGCGGTAACACGATTGACGCCGATCGCAAACAGATTCTTGCCGAAAGATGTACGCTCCAGCAGCAGCCACATCAGCAGCCCGAAAATCAACCAGATGACCAGCGCGCCGGGGATGGGAATGTTCGGCGCGACCGGTCGCGCGATCAGGCGCGTCATGATGGGCGCAACTTTGCCACTGACGTTGCCGTGATTGATGAGCAGGATCGCCCCGGTGACCACGCCCGACATGCCAAGCGTCATCACGAACGGGGATATCTTGAGGAAGGTGATGCCCACGCCGTTCAAAAATCCGATCACTGCCCCCACAGCCAGGGAAATCAGCAGGGCCAGCAGCACTTTTTCATTCGCACCACTGACGGTAACGTAGGTCAGGATGGCCGTCAGGGTGACAACGGAACCCGCCGAAAGGTCAATCCCTTCAAAACCGCTGATGATGACCAGGGTTTGTCCCGCCGCAATCACGCCCAGAAAAACCGCCAGGCGCAAAATATTCGTCGCCTGCGACATGGCAACCTTCACATCACTGCCATAACCGTTGGGCAGCAAACCAGAAAGCAGGAAAAGCACCACCGCCAGCAGCAGCGCGGCGATCGGGGGGGAGATGGTGAAGCGTTTCATGATCTCCTCCTGAATAGATTAATGATTCCGGGAGTGGCCAGCGCCGCCACAATAATGGAAGCCTTGACCAGCGTCTCCCACCAGGTATCGATGCGCGCAAACGAGATGATATTTTGGATAAGTCCAAGCGTGACTGCACCCATCACCGGCCCGGCCACGCCCCCCACCCCACCGCTCATCGCCGTGCCGCCAATCACCACGGCAGTGATGGAATTCAGCGTCATGGAAGCGCCGATTTCGGCATTGCCGGAACCGCTCAACATGGTGAGCGCAATCCCTGAGAACGCCGCCATCAACCCGGAGATAACATACGTGCTAAACTGCACCCACGTCACCGGGACGGCGGTCTCATAGGCAGCCTGGGCTTTGCCGCCTACTGCGAACAGGAAATTCCCATAGCGCGTGGAGCGGATGTACCACCACAGCGCCAGCACAATCGCAATCACATAAAACGCCAGCGGCAATCCCAGGGGCCGGGTGCTGCGGTACAGTTCCGCAACCTGAGCCGGGATTCCGCCGCCAGGGTTGGGCAGGATAAAGAGCGCGAACCCGGCGTAGAGAAAACTGGTAGCGTAGGTGGTTATGATAGGCTGGAGGCGCAGGTAGGCGACGAAAAACCCGTTAATTGCGCCCGCCAGGGCGCCTACCAGCAGGGAAACTGCCACATACTGCCACATCGCTTCCGGGGAGCTTACGAGTCCGACCCGGGTGGCGAGAATGGTATTGACAATGGAAACAATCGCCCCCACCGAAATGTCAATCCCTCCACCTAAAATGACCACCGCCTGCCCGGCGGAGAGCAAAATGATGGGCAGGAACACACGCATGTTGCTATTAAGCGTATCGCCCGCAAGCAGCTTTGGTTGCACAATAAAGTTGACAATGATTGCCAGGACAAGCAGGATGAGCGCAAAAAGGGCCGGATAGCGCGCCATTAATGCGCTCCAGGTGAAGCGTTTCATGGCGCACCTCCGTTGGCGACACCCAGGCTGGCCGAAATGAGATTTTCTTTGGTCAAGGCGGATCCCACAAGTTCAGTATGGAGTTTGCCATCGTGCAGCACCAGCACCCGGTCGCACAGGCCGACCAGTTCCTCGTCATCGCTGCTGTAGAACAAAATGGTCTTGCCCTCGTCGCACAGTGTCGTCAGCAGGGCGTAAAACTCGGCTTTGGTGCCCACATCCACGCCTTTGGTGGGGTCGTCGAGCAGCAGCAGGCCTGGCTGGCGCATCAGCCACTTGCCAATGACCACTTTCTGCGCATTGCCGCCCGAAAGGCTGCTGACCGGCTCTTGCAGGCTGGCCATTTTTAGGTTCAGGCTGGCACCTGTCTGCTCGGCATCTTTTTTGGCTTTTCCAATTTTGAGTGGGAAGCCGTAGCGCGCCCACGAAGGCAGTTGAAAATTTTCCAGTATGGAGCGGATGTAAAGCAGCCCCTCCCGGGCGCGATCGCCGGGCACGAGCGCGAATCCGTTATTCATGGCCTGGCGCGGATGCCGGAAGTGAACCGGTTTTCCGTTATATTGGATCATTCCAGTAAACGAAATATCCCCAAAAAGCGAGAGCAGCAGATCGCGCTGGCCCTGGCCTTGCAGTCCGCCGATGCCGACCAGTTCGCCCTCTTTGACATTGAAACTGACGCCGCGCAAAAGGTCGCTGCGCAGGTCTTTGACTTCGAGACAGTTTGGTTTCTCGGCCTTTTTGGCTCCGGCGCGCGCAAAACTGAACACCGAGGCCTTGTCGATCATCAACCTGACCAGGTCCTTTTCGGTGATATCTTTGATGTTCCCGGCCCCGACGGTTTTCCCGTTGCGCAAAACGCTGTAGCGATCTGCGATGCGGAAAATCTCCTCCATGCGGTGCGAGACAAAAACGATGGCTTTGCCTTCCGCTTTCCACTTTGCCACCAACTCAAACAGACGCTGCACCTGGCGGCTGTCGAGACTGGCTGTGGCTTCATCCAAAATCAACATGCGCGGATTGAAACTGACAGCCTTGAGTATCTCGACGATTTGTTTCTCATCGGCAGACAGCGCTGAAACCGGCACATCCGGGCGCAAATGGGTCTTGAAGGTGCCCGCAAACAGCGCGAGCAACTCGTCCGTTTTGGTGAAAACCGCCTTGCGGTTGACCAGTCCCAACGGGCTGAGCGGCTCACGAGTCAGCCAGATGTTATCAGCCACCGTCATCTGCGGAACCAGGCTCAATTCCTGGAACACGGTCGAAATTCCCATATTCTTGGCGGCCTGGGGAGACGCGAAATGGACCGGTTTGCCATCCAGGAGTAGTTGCCCTCCATCGAGGACAACTACTCCATTGATGATCTTACTCATCGTACTTTTGCCGCTTCCATTGGCGCCAATCAATGCAACGACTTCACCGGAATTGACTTCCAGGTTTCCATCGGAAAGGGCGACCACGCCCCCATACCGTTTCATAACGTTTTGAGCAGAAAGCGACAGGGTCATCGTTTGGTCATTTTTCCTTTCCCCTCTCCCGGAATCGGGAGAGGGGTTGGGGGTGAGGGCAGAATTACTTCACAAAATACTGCTGCACTTCTTCGTCGGTCAGGATTTTGTCGAGCAGGTAGGCATCGGGCTTGCCTTCGCACATCTTGAGGCCGTCAGCCAGGTTGTCCTTGGTGATGACAGCCGCAAGCGGCAGGACAAAGGACAGGCCATTCGCACCACCAAGTTTGCTGGTGTCCACCTTCTTGCCCATCAGCATATTGACGGCAATGCGCAGACCGGTCGGGGAAACGCCCGGGTGGTTCGCCACAGCGATGCTGTCGAAGTCAGGCTTCATGGTCAGGGCTTCCTGCCAGAGTTTCAGGTACTGGCAGCGGCCTTCGCCCACGCCCTGCGGCCATTTGGCGGGATTGGCGGCCATGACAGCCTGCAAAGCGCCGATCGCCATACCATCCTGCGTCCAGTAGCCGGTCAGGGTCGGATAGGCAGCCAGGAAGTTGGACATGACCTGCTGGCCAGTCGCTTCATCCCACTTGCCGGTGTCCTTCGCCAGCACCTTGATGCCGGGATACTTGGCAAAGACTTCATCGACGCCATTCATGCGTGCCACATTGGCCGGGTGTCCGGGGAAGCCTTCGATTTCTACGACCTCGCCCTTGCCGCCCAATTTCTTGGCCAGCCATTCAGCCGAGGTCATGGCCCAGGCTTTCTGGTCGATACCCACGTTGTAAACGCCGGGGACGTTCAGTTCCTGGTCGACCGAGATGACGATGATGCCCTTATTCAACGCCTCAAGCAGCGTCGCGTTCAGGCCGTTCACATCGCCGGGGTTCACCAGGATGGCATCCACACCCTTTGCCATCAGGTTCTGTAACTGCTGGATCTGGCCTGCTACGTCCGTGTCGGCGCTTTCAATCACCAACTCGTTCGTGATGCCCTTGTCCATGTATTCTTTATTGACTTCCTGAAGTTCCGCGATCATCTGCGTGCGGTATTCGCTGCTGATGAACGGGTTCGAGATACCAATCGTGAATTTCTTAGCTGCAGTGGTCTCCTTGACAAAATACTGCTGCACTTCTTCGTCGGTCAGGATTTTGTCGAGCAGGTAGGCATCGGGCTTGTCTTCGCACATCTTGAGGCCGTCAGCCAGGTTGTCCTTGGTGATGACAGCCGCAAGCGGCAGGACAAAGGACAGGCCATTCGCGCCACCAAGTTTGGTGGTGTCCACCTTCTTGCCCTCCAGCATATTAACGGCGATACGCAGACCGGTCGGGGAAACGCCCGGGTGGTTCGCCACAGCGATGCTGTCGAAGTCAGGCTTCATGGTCAGGGCTTCCTGCCAGAGTTTCAGGTACTGGCAGCGGCCTTCGCCTACGCCCTGCGGCCACACAGCGGGATTAGCGGCCATGACAGCCTGCAAAGCGCCGATCGCCATGCCATCCTGCGTCCAGTAGCCGGTCAGGGTCGGATAAGCGGAAAGGAAGTTGGACATGACCTGCTGGCCAGTCGCTTCATCCCACTTGCCGGTGTCCTTCGCCAGAACTTTGATGCCGGGATACTGCGCAAAGACCTCATCCACGCCTTCCATACGGGCGACGTTGGCCGGATGTCCGGGGAAGCCTTCGATTTCCACAATTTCGCCCTTGCCACCGAGTTTACCTGCCAGCCAGTTGGCGGAGGTCTTGGCCCAGGCCTTCTGGTCGATACCCACATTGTAGACGCCGGGGACGTTCAGTTCCTGGTCGACCGAGATGACGATGATGCCCTTGCTGACGGCTTCCTGCAAGGTTGCATTCAGACCGTTGACATCACCGGGGTTCACCAGGATGGCATCCACGTTCTTGGCCATCAGGTTCTGGAGTTGCTGGATCTGGCCCGCCACGTCCGTATCGGCGCTTTCAATCACCAGTTCGGCCGTGAGACCTGCGTCCATATATTCTTTGTTCACTTCCTGGAGTTCCGCAATCATCTGCGTGCGGTATTCGCTGCTGATGAAGGGATTGGATATACCAATCGTGAACTTCTTGGGTTCCTCAGGAGCCTTGGTCGGCTCGGGGGCTTTGGTTGCTTCGGGGGCTGTCGTTGTAGCCGGAGTACCGCAGCCTGCCAGCAGCATCGAGAGGACGGTGACCAATGTCACCAGGAACATTACTGACTTCTTAGACATGTTATTCTTCTCCTACGAATGTGAATTTGGATGGATGGTTCAGGTATAAGGCAGTCGAACTCTTGGGCTTATTTGCACCTCCTGTGATGAAATTGGATACAAACAGGTTCTAGACAGTTCCGAATGGATAATCTTCCACGACGAATAAATATTCGCGTGCCAGCGCAACTGCCCCGGTCACGCCCGCTTCCGGACCCATGCGGGAAAAATTAATCGATAAGTGCGTTGTTGCCAGTGGCAGAGAGCGCCGCAGCACTGCCCGTCGGATGGAAACGAGCAAATGGTTCCCAAAATTGGTGATTCCACCACCGACAAAGATATGGCTGGGGTTGAAAAAATTCACCAGACTGGCCAGCACATCGCCAATCATCTGCCCGCTGGCGCGGATAATTTCCAGCGCGGCCTGGTCGCCTTCGCGGCAGGCGGCATTGACATCCTCCGGGCACAGGACACCGCCGTTGGCGTCCATCATCTGGCGCAGCAGCGGGCTGGAACCATTTTTCGCAGCCAGCATGGCCTTTTCAGTGATGGCCGGGCCAGCCGCCATCGCCTCGAGACAGCCGGTATTGCCGCAGCGGCAGATGGGACCTTGTTTATCCACGCAAATGTGACCGATATCGCCCGCACAGCCAATGCTGCCGCGATGTATTTTTCCGTTGGAAACAATCCCGGAACCAATCCCGGTGCCGATTTTGATAAAAATAAAGTGGTCAACCTCGATTCCGTCGCCCGCGCGTTGCTCGCCCAGCGCCATAATGTTGACATCGTTATCGACAACCACATACGCTGCCGGGAAGGTGTGCTGGAAAAAGTCGCGGATGAGAAAATTCTCCCAATCGGGCATCAGCGGCGGGGCGACCAAGACTCCACGAGCAAAATCGACGGGGCCGGGCACACCCACACCAATCCCCAATATCTGGTCGGGGCGGCATCCCTGGGCGGTCGCTATATCCAGAATCAGCTCACTACACCGGTTGAGAAAAACATCTGGCGGTTGGCGCACATCTGCCAGCTCGGAACGCCGCTGGAGCACCTTGCCGCCAACATCTGCGAGCACTACATCAATGCTGGTTGCGCCAATATCCAGCCCGACGAGATAGCCCAACTGGTCGTTAATACGCAAAAGGCGAGGCTTGCGTCCACCCTGCGACACACCCTCGCCTACATCTACAAGGTAGCCCTTGCCCACCAGGCTGCGGACTTCTTGCGATGTCTTGGCTTTTGACCATCCGGTTATATTGGAAATTTCAGCGCGGGAAATTTTCCCCTGCCTGCGCAGGGCGCGAATGACCTCAGCCTCGGCTCCGTTCATCAAAATAGGGGCATGCAAAGGTCGTGCTTGCTTTGCGTCGGACTTCTCCGGATGAGCCATTCAATGACATCCTCGAATATTATTGTACAAAATTACACAAGCACTAATACCTATGTTATAGCAAAAGGTCTTCGTTAAATCAATAGCCTAGTTCGAATAAAAAATTAATAACTTCGATCATTTTATAAACAAAGTTATTAATTGCAATCATCAACCAGGTATCAACACCGATGAATACGATTTTGATTGATCAACTAAGATTTATCTGCGTTCATCTCCGGTGAATAAAGATCATTTCTCTAAGTCTTGCTACTCCTTGATCACCTGCGAAATCTGCCCGGTTATCTTGTCTTTTAGAATAATCTTGAGATTGCCATTTGGCATTTTCTCCTCTTTGATAAGGAAATGCGCCTCATCATAATTCTTTAGCGCCACTTCCGCCGTGCCCGCCGACCCGCCGCGCCAGGACTGGATTTCAACCGGTTCCCACTTTTTTGTTTCAGCCGCCTTGTAGCAGGCATCGATGATAGCGTTGACGATGTAGCCGTCGTAGAAATCTTCCATAGGCTTCTTGCCAGCATCCATCGAGTTGAACATATCCATGAACATCTCGACATAGCCCAATGAGCCAATTTCATCCCCCACCGGGAACAGCCAGCCAGTATCGCCTTCGGCTTTTTCAGCCACGTAACCGGTCTGTCCCACGCTGGTGAACATCTCAAAGCCGGTACGCAACCAGTGGTTGAGCCAGACCGTGCCCTCCGTCCCGGCGATTTCGTCACGTAAATCCATCCCGCCGCGGAAGGTCCAGCTAACCTCGAACTGTCCAATCGCACCGCTATCATAGCGGACAAGTCCAACAGCGTGATCCTCGACGGCGATTGGATGCACCTGAGTATCAGCCCAGCAGGTCACCTCAAGCGGACGATTGCCCTTCCCAATGAAATTGCGCGCAATTTCGATGCAGTGACAGCCCATATCCACAATCGCGCCGCCGCCCGAAAGTTGCTTGTTCCAGAACCAGTCACTGTGCGGACCGCCATGTGTCTCACGCGAACGCGCCCACAGCACCTTGCCCAGCGCACCCTTCTGTGCTGAGGCCAGCGCCTTCAGCGTCTTGGGCGTATACACCAGATCCTCGAGATAACCATGGAACACTCCGGCCTTTTCGACCGCTTCGAGCATTTCCAGCGCATCGGAGCCGTTCGTTGCCAGCGGTTTGGTACATAAAACCGCCTTTCCGGCTTCAGCAGCCAGCAAGACAGCTTTTTTGTGCAAATAATTAGGTAGAGCTACAATAACGGTATCCACTTCGATGTCACGGATGGCTTCCGCCATGTCCGCTGTCGAGCGCGGAATGCCAAATTCTTTGGCAAACTTGGCCGCTTCTTCCTGGCTAATTGCGCAGACCACTTTCACTTCATCTTTTCCACGATGCCCAAGCAGACTCATCGTATAGAAGCGACCAATGAGGCCAGCGCCAAGCATGGCAATTTTGTGCATAAACGCCTCCTGAAGAAAGATAGTATCGAATGTTCGGACACTTATATTATAAAGTAACATTTTTTACACGTCGATTCTTGTGAACAACAGAACATTATGGTAAATTTGCACTATTGTATGGACATTGAGTAATTTTCTTCACCCGCCTTTTACCACACCTATAACAATGCTTCCCCGTGAACGTGTACTCGCCGCACTCATCCATCAGGAACCCGACCGTGTACCCACTGCCCTCGGCGGCGGCTCCTATGGCCTGGTTGATGACCTGTATTTGCGCCTGGTCGAATATCTCGACCTCGGCAAACCCATCCCTCCTTTCCGCGCCGGGCACAACATCTCCTACATGGATGACCGCCTGCTGGAGCGCCTCGGTACCGATACGCGCTATTGCTGGCCTGGTCTGCTGCCCAACAGCCCGGTCATCCCCGGCGAGGACGATAACACCTTCTACGACTCCTACGGCCAGGTGTGGAAACGTGCCGTGCCCTATTTCTATACGGGCGAGGGCATTCTCAAAGACGCTGAAAGTATCGATGACATCGAACGTCTCGTCCGCTGGCCCGACCTCTCCGACCCACGCTGGACAGCTGGTCTGGCCGAACGCGGCCGCATCCTGCGCGAAAACACGGATTACTTTGTCGTCATGCGCATGGTCGCTTCGCACGGCTCCTTCCAAACCGCCTGCGATTTGCGTGGTGTCAAAAACTTCCTGATGGACCTAGCCGTGCGCCCTGAATTCGCTCGCGCCTTGCTGGAAAAAATCACCGATTCCATCGATGGATTACTTCGTCTTGCCATGCAAGCCGGGGGAAAGTGGTTCGACATGGTCGAGCTCCCTGGCGACGACTACGCCGGGAACACCAGCACCCTCATCTCCCCGGCCATGTTCCGCAGATTCATCAAACCCTGCCTCGCCCAGCTGATCGATACCATCAAAGAGCACAATCCCGATACCAGCGTCATGCTCCACAGCGATGGAGCCATCAGCAAACTACTCCCAGACATCATCACCATCGGCGTTGACGTGATTCACCCGTTGGAACCGCTCCCTGCCACTGACATCCCGGCCGTCAAAGCCAGCTTTGGCGACAAAGTCACCTTCCTCGGCGGCATCGACATCTCGCACGCCATGCCCGGCACCCGCGAGGACGTCATCGCCGAGGCCAAAAGCCGCATCGCGCAACTCGCTCCCGGCGGCGGGTACATCCTGGCTCCCTCCAACCACCTCCAGGCTGATGTCTCGCCGGAGAACATAGTCACGCTCTTTGAAACGGCTCAAAATTTTGGGAAATACCCCATTCAGATATAGCCTATGCCAACAGATGTTCAAACCGCCCTGCCTTAATCGACAGTCGACCCGCCAGTCCTGTCCCGCTCTACCACCAAATTTATCTCGACCTGTGTCAGATGATTCCGCTCGGAATCATCCCGCCCGGCGGCGAAGGCTTTTATTCCAGCCCGCATTAAGCCAGTCTGCATGCCTGGCCAAGTCTTGTAACCGCGCACGGTGCGGGCGCGCATTTTCATGCGTCCGATCACTTGCTCAGTGCCAATATTAGTCCTGGGGATGGCTGGACAGGCGCAGAAAGCACAGAAGCTTGCCCAAGTCTCACTCAGCCGGATGAGCAGGTCCCGCAACTGGTCAATTGGAGTTAGATGGTTGGTACCTTTCCCCTGCGAACTGCCACTCGTTTCCACAAAGCATACAGTCGCCGGTCACCTTCCGGCGGCAAGTCATCCATCAGTTCTCTGATCTCCTTCAGCACCCACAACCATTCTTGGGGAGCGTATTCTGCAGTTCCTTGAGTGCTCTTCCCCCCCAACGGCGCACGTGGAACTGGCAGATCTGGTGCTCCAGGTTCAGCCTCTTAGCCACCACCTTGTACATCATCAGATTATCCGTCACGATGATGCTAACCCCCAATCTTTGTACCAGTGGTTCCAGCCAGCGCCGCACCGCTTGGGGATCGTGTTCGTCCACATAGCCAACTGCCACCGGCTGTCCTTCCCCAAGGTCGACTGCCACCAGCACCGGGCGCTTCTCCCCCAGAGATGCGGAAGGTCTGGGCCGAGCTGGTGCCTGTGGGAACGGTTATAGGTTCAAGGTTTAGGCAGAGAGTTTTCGCGGATGTTTTACACCAAGAGTAACGCTGTTTGTGCGTGAGAACAACCGCTCCCCAATTCTGAGCGTTGCCATTCGGCATCAGTTTAATGAAAAGTGCATGTCAGGGATGGTCAACCGTCAACCGTGTTAGGTCAGGCAACTCGTTGGCGTTGAAGCCATTCACTACAACGGTATCCCATTTGAGGGACGCTAGTTCAGCGCGCCTGTATACTCCGAATTGTTTAATATGGAATTTCATGGAAGAAGATTACGCAAGGAAAAGGGCGTCTCCTGGTCGTGTAATAAAGGGGGAAGTACGTTGGGTTTGTTCTAACGAGATTTGTTTTGGCTGGGGGCAGGAGCAAGTCTCGCACTGATTACTGGAAATAGATACTTTTATTATTGTTCAAGTCCAGCCAATTTTATAGATCCTTTCCATCTGGTTGAGACCGGGGTGCGGAAAAACCTGCGTACCCGCTTGTCCTCATAATAGTTAGAAAACCTTGTCGTGTCTTGAGGACTGCGTACACCGAAGTTTGGATAGGGCAGGTTGTCAAGCTCCATCCAAGGATGAAGCACAAGCGCTACATTCTCAGGAATGTCAGCCAGGTGAGGCGCGATAGACACAATCGTCCATGGGAGTCCCAAGACCGCAAAGATGATGGGAAGCCCACATATCCTCGCATATCGTTTAGCCCGATTGAACCGGTACTTATATTTCATTTGGATCTGATCGTGACTGTGTTTGCCAGTCTCTACTTCCAACCAGAAAAGGACCTCGTGTCCGTCGTAGGTCCCCCAAGCGATCGAATCAGGATAGATTCCCCCTAAATTGACTTCTGACCATGATTCCCAAATCTGAACGTTTGTTCCCCAAGATGTTTTCAGAGTTCTCGCCCACAAACGAGAGACGCGACGATGACGCCAGCCGGTGAATTTTTGCTCGCTGCAGACCGCTTTTGTGGAAAAGTCGGGCATCGTTTTCCAGGATCGGTAAACCTCCTGGACCCCTTTCCGCGTTATTTCCCAAGCATCATATTTCCCGTTCTTTTTCCGCTTAATCAAATCTTTCCGGGTAAGATGTCTAGCGAGGTGACGAGTGTGTTCCGGGGAGTAGCCTGAAAGTGAGCTTAATTCGATCGCAGCCGCCACACGTGTCCTGGCTAGGGACTGCAGGATTCGGAGTTCACCCGGCTTAAGGGAATAGCGGAGGGGGGTCTGTCCCATGAGAAACCTTGGAGGGAAAGCCAGAGCATTATACGTATATATCTGACTATGAAAGTCTTCCCGCCGAGGTTTTGCCCCTGTTGGCAGGATGGCAACGCACTCCCAGGTGTCGTAAAAAAACCTTTTGAGCTCTTTCAGATACCACTGACCGGGGGAGTCGACGGAGATCCAGAAATGAGGCAGGAGGGCATGTTTCCTGACCCCTTGAATGATCCTGCGGATGATCTTGAACTGCGCGAGGGGCGGCAATCCAATCTTGGCGGACACGTCAATCCTATAGGTTTCTGCATAGCCATCTTCATGGTAAACAGGACACCAAGTCACCGGGATGGGAAAATCTTTTCTCAAGAATTTCTCCTGGATTGATATATGATCCTCGATTCACGAGGTCGAATGGATCGGTCCATTCTCTTCAATGGGAAGATCTCTTTCGCTCTCTTCGGACAAGCTGCGATAGACCGTTGGGCTGATACTGCCGTCCATTGTATAACAGCAAAATCGGAATCCACACTGCAGGCATTGACCACAGTTATTGATCGCTGCCATCGGCAGATAGTCCGCCTTCCGGATGGTTCTGGATAAATCCGGGATGGTTTTCACCAACTTCTCCGGGTCGAAATAGGCCTGGAAAGGCCGGGCGCGATACCTGCTGCGATCTAAAGAAAAGAAATCGGGCAGATGTTCCCGGGTATTTGGGTTCCGAATTTTGTCGGCATGAAATACCCCGTAGACAGCCAATGCAAAAAGTAGTTGGTTTTGGCTGTTTTCATTCACCAACAATCCGACAATAGTGCGGATTGGGTTAGTGGTGATCATCCAGCTCCAGGCTGGCCAAATTAACAGCCTACATTTCGCTCCCGAGAGATGAAAAGCCAGCTTCTCAACCCCAAACCGGCTTCCGGGCGGTATATGGGCTTCCGCTCGCCATTCGGGGAGGACGAAAGCCCATGTACGCACGAATAATTCGACATTTCTAAAATCGCCGCCAAAAGAGCGATTGGTCTCGTTCTGGTACCCGTAAGGCGCATGAGTTTTTTCTGCTCCCGGAAAGACCCGACCGGGCTCGGGAAATTCCGCAGGGTGGATTCTCTGATAGGCTGTGACAGTATCAATATATTTTTTAACGACCCCGATCATTTCGGAGAAACCTCTGTGTTCGAGGACTTCTCTCAAGGTTACCCCGGAAGCAAATTCGGTCATTGCATCCCAAACCGGGTCATAAGGCACGGTCGGATCGGTACCATTCAGCCACCATCTGACCGCCATTGGGCAATATAAAAATAGCAGGGTCTTCAGAATGGGATGCCCGCGTGCCTGGTTTTCGAGAACCGCACGAAAAAGGTCGGTGTGATAAAGCTCACGCCTATTATCCGGTATAGGCTCCTTCTGTGTCAACGGTGAACAATAAAAATTTTACACCAATAATTTTCTGTGCGATTTTTTCGCGCCGCTAGGAAATATTCAGGCACGCCAACCCTGATAGTTCTTACATGGTTGCGCTTTCTGTTCCTGTGGCCAGCACAGGGAAAAACTCTGTCAAGTGCTCTACAGATGATTTCATGAAACCGGCATCTTGCGTTAAACTACGCCACCTGACCCGCCAAATGGTGGGCAGCGAGGGCGGGCTCTCTGCCACCCCCTAGTGGTTGTTCGAGACCGAAGAAGAGATCTAAAGGCTGGTGAACTCCAAAGCCAGCCTGCGCGATCTGATGCTGGATTTTGAAAAAGCGATCAGCCGTCAGATCGGGAGATAGAAAATCTCAAACAGGAATTGAAAGCAAAAGCGAAGGAAATCGAGGCGATTAAATCCAACAAAACCTCGATTTACACAGTGAAGGTGTTCTTCTATCTCCTGGTCGCAGGCAAAGAAAATAGTGCTTAACTAAAGTACACACCCGCCTACGAAGCACGGGTCAACCTTGCCATCCCGAATAACGTACGAGTCGAGGGTGTTCATTTCCAAATCGAACGCGCCCATTTCCGCCTGACAGCCACCTTTGCGCAGGTGCAGTTCGTTATCCAGCAACCAGTCTGCATGCGAGCCGACCGGCTGGGCCAGTACCCACAGGCGCTGGATGAGCAGGTTGTATTCATCCCCGTTGAAGAAGAACTGGTAGACGTCTTTGTACTCCTTCAATCCTTCCAGCACGGCTTTGACCTGCAGTTC
>JBGPQJ010000008.1:0-36680 GCA_041488995.1 Anaerolineae bacterium | reverse complement strand
GGCAATGAACCTGTATGGTAGTTCCGCGTATCGCCCGGGAAGAGCCAGCGATTACCATTGAATTCGACCAGGGAGGCCGTCGCCGGGACCCCTTGCGGAGTGCCTCCGGCCGGCGGGGGCACTCCGCAAGGCAAGTCATCGAACGGGGGGATGCGGATGCCTTTTATGACGATGGCTGCAGCGGGCTTGGGATCAGGACCTGCTCTACCGACAGTCCGACCTCCGCCTGCACCAGTAGATGAATGGGTTCAGAAATGACCCAGCAGATAGGTAAATGCCTAATGGACCGCAACAAATCGAAATCCAGGTGGTCAGCGTGGCGGTGAGTCAGCAGGACAAAAGAGAGTTGATCCAGGGCTTGGCCAATGTCCACCGCAGGCGCGGCAGGGGCGCGTCAACGCAACGTCAGTGGATCCATTGCCCAGTGGACCTCCCCCGTGCGGAACGGGTAATTGGCGGAATACATCAACCAGGCCCGGTCTTCCGGGCCTGGCAAATTCCACTTAGCGATCATGTCCGCCCACAGGTGAGAATGGCGGGCTGCCACTTCTTCCCGCCGCAGGTCGATCCGGATTTGTTTTTTAGGGGACCGATCCATGGTTATACTTTGCGTGGATCAAGGCTTCCACCTCACTGATGGAGCGGTTGAAGGGTCCCAGCTCCTCCATCTTCAGGCTGGTGACCGCCGCCGCCCAGATGCCGGCCTCACGCGGCGGTTTGGACAGCCGCATGGCCACATAAGCGCCGATGCAGGTGTCACCGCGGCCGCTGCGCCCGTTCAACCGCGCAGAAAAGAATCCGGCATCGGTGAATTTGCCGTCGGCATAAACGAGCACGCCGTCCTTGTGGGTCAAGACAATTTCCCTGGGACCCATACCGGCGTAGAATCGTGCGGCCTTGCGAATGTCGCTTTCACCGGTGAGGAACTCGGCCTCCACCGCGTCACTTTTAACGATATCAACATAGGCCAGTGTCGCCTGCATGTCATCCCAGGGTTCGTAGTTGAGCTCCTGGCCGCGCAGGACGCGCACGAATCCCTGCATATCAGCGGCCAACAGCATGCCCTTCTCCTTCAGGATCCGGATGACATCCAGGCCCACTTCGCCGCGCAGGCTTGAACCGATGACCGCCGCTTTCGCCTGCAGGTTTTCAACCTGGCTGACCGTGATGGAACCGGCCGTGGTGGTGACAGACAGGTGGCGTATGTCGGGATCCGTGGTAGGGTATTCCAGTTTCATCAAGGTGGAGTGGGGGGTGTAAGTGGCAAAACAATCGATGCCTGCCTGCCTGAACTTATCAACCACACGCGCATCCTCGCTTGCCAGGCGGGTGACCACGGCGGTTTTTACACCCAGCCTCGCCGCGGCATGCGCGGAATAATTGACCGCGCCGCCATCGACGAATTTCGTACCCGCAGGGGAAACGATGGTGTCTTTCGTGTAATTGCCAATACAAACCAAGTCGTATACTTCGTTGATCGTCATAATAACCTTTCCAGAAAACTGTGAAGTCGATCAGGGGATGAACTGGATAATGACCCAATACAGGCCGGCTGCCACCAGCGCCGTGGCCGGGATGGTCAACAGCCAGGCGGTGGCGATCTCCTGCGCCACGCCCCAGCGCACCTTGTTTACCCTCTCCGCTGCGCCGACTCCCATAATGGATGAACTGACGACCTGGGTCGTGCTCACCGGGCCTCCCACGAGCGAAGCGCCCAGAATGACGGCGGCCGATGCCAGCTGGGAGGCAAAGCCATCCACCGGGCGGATTTTATAGAACTTCCCTCCCAGCGTGCGGATCAGCCTCCATCCGCCTAAGGCCGTGCCCAGGGCAATCATCGTTGAACACAGGAGAATGGCCCAGGTCGGCACGACAAAAACGCTCAAGTATCCGCCGGTGACCAGCGCCAAAGTGATGATACCCATGGTCTTCTGGGCATCGTTGGCACCGTGGCTGAGCGCAAGCGCGAGCGCCGTGACGATCTGGCCGTGTTTAAAAAAGCCGTTGACGCGCGGCGTGGCGTTCCAGCATAGGATATAGATAATTCTCAGGATGGCATAGCCGAAAATGAACCCAACGAACGGGGAAGTGAACAATGCGATCAGGATTTTCTCCAAATCCTTTACTTGAATGGCTTGCCATCCCGCGCCAATCACCACTGCGCCGATCAACCCGCCAATCAGTGCATGTGAGGAACTGCTCGGGAAACCCAGATACCATGTCAGGAGATTCCATAAAATCGCACTGGACAGCGCAGCCAGCAGCACCTGCAGGCTGATCGCCTGCGCATCGACCACGCCTCCAATCGTGTTCGCCACGGCTACACCAAAAATAAATGGGCCAATGAAATTAGCCAGGGCGGTCATCCATAGGGCAGCCCGCGGGGGAAGCGCCCGGGATGAGATCATGGTGGCGACCACATTGCTCGAATCGTGAATACCGTTCAGAAAATCAAATACGAGCGCCAATATGATCACAGCAACAATGAGCGTCGTCATTAAAAAGCCCCCTCTCAGGCTATCTTGAGCACAATGTCAGCTACCACGTTGGCTGCCTCGTCGCCCCGATCAGCGGCATTGCTCAGGTGGCGGTAGACCTCGCGCAGTTTCAGCATCTTGACCACATGGGCGATATCCTCCACCCCGCTGAAGAGATCGGCCAGGGCCTCCCGATAAACATCCTCCACCCGGTTCTCGAGGGACTTGGCGCGCTGAGCATGATCATTCGAGACTCTGGGGTGTTCCTCCAGACAATCCACAGCCATCAGGAGTTCATAAGCACCATCTCTGAGCAGGGAAGCGATGCGCAACATGTAGGGGGTCGGCTCGACCTTCAGGATTTCCATTTCGTTGACCGTGCTGTAGGCATAGTCAATGACATCGTCGATGGTTCGCGAGAGCGCAAAGATGTCCTCCCGGTCAAAGGGGGTCACGAAGGTCTTGTTCAGTTCATCGATGAGAATCCGGCGGGCTTCATCAGCTTCCTTTTCCTTGGCGGTAAGCCTGGCGGCGGCGGCCGGGTCCTCCCCAGTCATGTATTCCTTCAGGGCTTCCATCCCAGCCAGGGTCAGTGAAGCCTGGTCGCGAACCATCCTGATAAATTTGTTCTGGCGTTTCTTGAATAGACTGCGCATGGGAAATTCTCCTGTTCTAAGTTTCCTTACATTTGATACAGCCATGTTCCTGTAAGAATTTCAAGCCATTCTTGACCTGCTCGGAAGTATTGGACCCCAGGAATTCACAGGTACGAAAGGCCTCTTCGGGCAGGTAGGCCGCAATCAAATCGAAATCCACTTCACCCAGCCCCGGCGCCAGGTGGTCCTGGATGCCGATCACATCGTGAAGATGCGTGCCAATGATGCGCGGTGCAAACCGCTTCAGCCACTCCTCGTGAGGGAAAAATCCGAGCCGGGACAGGGCCTGAGCATGGCCGACATCGTAGATAAAACCGAGGCGGTCAGGACCCGCCAGGTCAAGCAGTTCCCCCAGTTCATTCGGGCTGGGGAATTCCAGATAGTGATACCGGTTCTCCAGACCAAGAAGAAGGCCGTAATGTTCAGCATATACGAGCAACTCCGCGAGACTCTTCTTTACCGCTTTCAGGCGCGGCGGGGCAAGCTCCTTGCGTTTTCTTATAAGAAGGTCTTTTAATTCGCCATACTCTTTCGAGTGGTCCTGCCGGGCTTCATAAAGATTGCGCAGCTGATCTTCAAGTGATCGGTCCGGGTGAACGCTTCCCGCATGGATCACCACCGCGCGTGCGCCCAGTTGGTACGCCAGGTCAATGCTGCGCTGCACGGATTTCACACCCTCCCGGCGGCATTCCTCATCTGTGGCTGAAATCAGCCAGTCTCTCATTTTCAACGTCTCCACGGAAATATCCGCCGGGCAGGGCTCATGGACACTGCTGATGGGGCAATGGTCCAAATTAATCCCATCCAGCATGGCCGAATTGACCTGGTGGTTCAATTCAATCTTCGCAAACCCGATCCGCCTGGCGGACTCCAGGAAATCCCCAAGCGAGGTGAAATTCTTCATGACCCACATCGTTGAGAGAGAGGCCTCATAGATCAGTGCGGGCTGGGGGGGTGTGCGCGCAGGAAAAATGTCCAGCAATTCCTTGAGATTTCCGATGTGATGATCGGGTTCGAGCCAGGGATCGCCAATCGGTCGTGTTCCCCATCTGGAGGGGTCACGAATCAGGACCGTCTTTGAAAAGCCAGCCTTGCGGGCAGCCGCCACGTCCCGCTGGGGGATATCGCCGATGTACGCGCACTTTTCCGGCTGGATTCCCATGCGGTTCGTCGCTTCCAGCAGGATGGCAGGATCCGGTTTCCGTTTGCCGACCACCGCCGACAGGATCATGGTCTCAAAACAGCTGGTGAGGCCCAGTTTTTTCAAAGCCTCCGGGGCTTCGATACTGCTGGTGGTGTTGCTGACCAGCCCCAGCCGGTAACCACGCCGGAAAAGTTCCAGCACCACCTGAGCCGTCTCTGGAAAAACGACCCGCTCCCCCGTCGCCTCGCGCCACAGTCGGTTGAGCTGGATGGCATGCTCGCGGACCTGGGCTTCCGGCCAGTCCGGCAGCATCCAGCGCGTCCACAGCTCGGCCTCGTTTAACTCGATCATGGTCTCCCGAGCCCAGCGCCTGTACGCGATTGCCCGGCGGGAAAGCAGGCGCGAAAAATCCGCCGGATCTGCGCCGGAACCGAGAAGCCTCAGGATCTCGCCAACGATCTTATGTCGCTCATCCTTGCTCCTCTTTTTTGTGCTCCGCAGTGTGCCACCCATGTCAAATAAAACAGCTTCAATTCGATGCACCATGTCGTATCGTTACCTTTACAAATCATTCTTTGAGGCGATGACGGGTAACTTCAGCAGGTCGGGGAACTGCTGAATATAGAAATCCGCCTTCGCAGTTTTTTCATAGTTGAAAGCGATTGTTTTCATCCCAACCGCCCGCGCGCCCTCCAGCTCGGAGGCTTTATGCCCCACAAAAGCAGTTCGCGCGGAGGTTACCCCCAATTGCTGCAAAGCGGCGTGATAAATCCGGGGGTCGGGTTTGCGCATTCCGAGCTCCTTCGATGAGATGATCGAATCCCAGACATGGACAAAACCACCGTGGTCGAACCAGCTTAATTTGACATGAATCGGGTTGGCTGTATCGGTCACGATGCCCAGCAAATAACCCTTGTCCTTCAAAGCAAGAAGCGTCTTTTGAACGCCATCAAAAAATTGGATGTTTTCATCTTCTTCAGCCAGGATCTGTTTTCCGCGCTCGATCTGTTCCGGCTGTGTAACACCATAGGATCGAAGAATGGCCTCCCGATACTGATCCTGGCTGATCTGTCCCCGGTAAGCCTGCTGCATGAGCCTCCCTCTCTCCGCCGTGTGATTGTCACCGACATTGAGCGCCAGTTCCTTAAGAAAACCGGTGAATTTGAAGTCTCGGTGAGGGCGAAAGTAAAGGACATCCCCGGCGTCGAAAAGAAGCGCGTGGACCCGTTGTGGATCGGTCGATACTCTTTGCGCATTTCCGGCGAGCCAGCGCAAGTCTGCCCTCAAGAGGTCGAGCAGTTCCGTCATCTGATCAATCACAGCATCCGGGGTTGCTCCCTCGTCCGACTCCCCATTCTTGAAATCGTGCCGGATCTGGACCGCAAGACGAAAGCCTGCCTTGCGCGCTCCTACAATATCTCTGGCGATGCGGTCGCCCACATAGAGGCATTCGCTGGTGGGCACGTTTGCCAGGCGGGCGGCATAATGAAAGATCGCCGGATCCGGTTTGCGACGGCCATATTCGCTCGATAAGACAATGGGATTGAAGAAATGGCGGATGCCATACTCGTCCAGGTTGGTCGGTACCTGTCCCCGGCTGCATGCGTTGCTGATCAGGCCTATCTTCAGTCCCATGAGCTGGATGGCTTCCAGAACTGCCGGCATCTCAGGGCGCATTACGCGATGGTAGTAGCTGGTTTCGATGTAAAGCATCAAATCCTCAGCGATCGCGTCCAAGGCATTTGAATCAACAGGAGAGCTTGCCAGGATGTATTCACGCCATACGCGTTGAGGTGGAAGCTCTTCCAGGCTTCGGAGGCTCCATTGATGATAGCGCTCCAGTCCATCAGATACCACTTGATAGAGTTGCTGGTTGTCGAGATGCAAATCGATCCCAGCTGACAGGAGTCGCTCCTGGAGACCGGGAGTTGCTGCCAGACGCAACTCGCGTGTATAATCGAAAGTCTGGATCGTGCCTCCCATGTCAAAAAACACAGCCCGGATGGTCATGCCGATTACTCCACGTTAGGGAAATACCCTACTTTCACGCACTGACCAGGGCCTGCAACCAGACGTGATCTTTCATTTACTTCTCCGACAAAAGATTTGCCAGTCGGTTCGAAGGATTTATGAGGACCATGGACACGGACAATCTGTATCCGTGTCCATAAAACCCATTCGATTTCTTCCAAACGTATCCTATTTCGGGGCGGTAAGCAGTTCGACAGCGAAGAAATCGCGCACTTTACTGTTGTTTGCCCAGGCAAATGCATCATCGCTAGGCCAGACACTAATATCTGCCAGAGAGGGGGCGCCGTCCCAAGCGGTAAGACCATCAGCTGCTGGGAAAGTCCCTATTTTGTTCCAGGGTTTGAAACCTTCCTGCGAGAGAATGAATTTAATGAACAGTTTGGCCGCATTGGGGTGCGGAGCCATATTGGCAATAGCCACATAGTTGGATTTGAAGATCCCTATGACCGGTTTCATGCCCAGGCAGGGTGCCATGGCAATCTCTCCATTAAGAGTTGCATCATAGCTATCCCAGCCGGTGAGGCCATATCCGGGTTCCACTGCCGGGTCCATTCCCAACGACGCATAGGCCGTGTCGACCTCATCGCCACCGGGCTCCATGACAGGGCTATTGCGAGCCAGCTTCCTAAGGAACAGGTAGCCCGCATTCTCGGGTACGACTCCATAGCCATCTGCTGCCATGGCTTCGTCAGTGGTCCAATCCTTGCCGTAAAGCTCCTGATAGGCCGCAGCCATTTGGTCTGTGTGGTCTATAATCAAGGTTATCTTGGCGGTTGTGCTGGGATCAGCCAGAGGATCTTCCATGAACACTTTCCCCCTCAACGCCGGTTCGGTCAACTGCCACCAGTTGGAGATAGGACAGCCTTCAGGGTGAATTTCCTGGTTGTAAGCCCAAACATCGACCGAGTGGCGCTGAACTGCAAACGGCCGCTCTGGCGATACATCTGCTGCTTCCGTCACACCGGGGGGCAGGTATGACCAGATCCATTGATTGGGCACGAATTGCCCGTACAGGATGTGCCCGTCGCTATTGAACCAGACATCCCCCACGACATTACCGGCTTGCTGCTCTGCCTGCATCTTGGTGGTGATCCCGTCGGTATCGCCGCCATCAAGCTTGATACCCGGGTATAACGCATTCCAGGGTTCGATAATTTTCTCGAACTTGGAAGAGTTCGCATAAACCATCACCGACCCTTCCTTAATGGCTGCCGCTTCGACCGCTGCCCAGTCTTCGGTGGCGGGCTGGTATGGGCCAAGACCATTATCCTTGGCCCATTGCTCGTTTGCAGTGAGGGTGGGTTCAACTGGGGCTGCAGTGGCTGCTGGGGCTGAGGTGGCTGCTGGGGCTTTGGTGGCAGCAGGTGCCTCGGTGGTTACTGTCGTTGGTGCGCAGCTCACAATGAGGCTGAGCAACACGACCAGAATCATTAACTTTACGAACGCTTTCATTTCTTCCTCCTAACATAGTTGGAAACAGGTTGAATTGAACAAGAGGGCCTTTCCTTGATTATCTACGTTTTTCGTGCCTCCTTTCATAATCTATTTTCAATTTAGGCAGTTTCGGAGACGAAGACCAAACAATCCACTCCGGTTGTCTTCAGGTAACAATCAGATTGCCGCTTTCCTTGTCGTACAGGTTCAGCGTCTTCTGATCAAATGTCAACCAGACCTTTTGATCCATCTTGATCTTGCTGATGCCCATCACCTTGATGGTGAGTTCCACCTCCCCCAGGCGGGCGATAATGGTCGAGTCGGCTCCGGAGGGCAGCACGGAATAGGCACTGAACTCCACTCCCCCGGGAACCGGCTGGATCGAGATGGCGATATCCTCCGGCCGGATGCCCACCACCACTTTGCCGGTGGCCAGAATCGGTTCAATCTCAATCTTGAATTTACCCAGGTCAACCGTATTCTTCCCACTAACTTCACCATCCAGCAGGTTCACTTTGGGGTTGCCAATGAAATCCGCAACAAATAGATTGGCCGGAAAATGGTATATCTTGTCAGGTGTATCGAACTGCTGCAGAACACCTTCCTTCATGACAGCAATATTGGTCGACATCGTCAACGCTTCCACCTGGTCGTGGGTCACATACACCGTGGTGGCCCCGGATATGTAGTGCAGGCGTTTCAGTTCCGTGCGCATGTCCATCCGCAGGCGGGCATCCAGGTTGGAGAGTGGCTCGTCCATGAGAAACACTTTTGGCCGATAAGCAAGCATGCGCGCCAGCGCTATACGCTGCTGTTGCCCGCCGCTCATCTCACGCGGATAGCGGTCTTCATAGCCTTCCATCTGCACTTCTTTCAGCGAATCTTTTACCCGCTTTTCCATTTCTGCCTTGGGCAGCTTTTGGATCTCCAGCGCAAAGGTTATGTTCTTATCCACCTTCATATGCGGCCACAGGGCGTAGTTCTGAAACACCAGCCCCAGCTCGCGCTTGCCCGGCGGCATAGATATGCCCTTATCGAAAGAAAAAACCAGCTTATCGCCGATATAGATCTCGCCGCCATCCGGGTCTTCGAGACCGGCAACACAGCGCAGCAGAGTTGTCTTACCGCATCCGGATGGACCCAGCAGAGTCACGAATGTTCCAGGTTCAATAACCAGGCTGACATGGTCAAGTGCAACAACTTTGCCAAAATGTTTGGTGAGATTCCTAATAGTGATGGTCGTGCTCATAATTTCCTCCCGCTACATTCCAAGACCTTTTTTAAGACTGCCGCCCCTGCTGAACTTTCCAATTATGAAATTGCCAAATGCCACGATAGAGATCAAGATCAAAATGACGATATTCGCCATCTGACCGTCTCCATTTTCGGTATAGAACATGGTCTGGCTCGCCAGAAGCTGGGTGGCGGGTGTGACCAATAGAATGATCAAGGAAAGCTCGCGCATGGTGGTGATAAATGTCATCAGAAAACCGGACATGAAGCCGCTGCTGGTCAGCGGGAAGATAACTCGCCTGAAGCGCTGCCAGGCGTTGGCGCCTGCCACCTGAGCGGCCTCCTCCAATTCACGCCCCACCTGCATCATGGCCGAGACCCCCGAACGGGAAGAGTAAGGGAGGTGTTTGGACACCGAGACAATCACCAGCAAGGCAAAAGTTCCGTATAAAGGTGGGATCGGACCCAGCTTCCTGGCGAACATCGCTATGTAGACTGCACCAAAGGCGATGCCCGGGATGACGTACGGGATGTAGGCCAGCTGCTCAACAAGCTTGGAAAGGCGGGTGCCCCGGCCTTTGACAATGGCGTAGCCGAGAATAACCCCCAACAGAGCTGTGAAAAAAGCCGTTAATAGTGATAACCTGATAGAGTTCCAAGCGGTTGCATAGATCTTCGGATTGAGAAGGACTCCCGGCTCCCCATGGTTATAATTTGTACCACGCTGTCCAATCCAGTGCTGCAAGGTGAGATTGCTGAAGGCGTAATTCCCATCCACCAACATCACTGAAGAGTAAACCAGGAGACCCAGCGGAACAGCGATGACCAGGATCTGGAATATGATCGTGGCAACCAACATGACACGTTTCATGTTTCCCAGCTTGCTCAACTGCGCCATAAATCCACGTCCGCCAATTGTCTCGTAACTTCTGCGAGTACCGATCAGTCTCTGGTTGAACATAATGGTGGTAATGGCAAACAAGATCAAGACGATCGCCAGGATAAAAGCATCCGCCTTATCTCCAATCCCCAAACTACCGCGCAGCATGGTGGCAAGTACATAGTACCTGACCGGTGAGCCTAGAATATTCGGTCCGCCAAAGGTACCCATCACCTTGGAAAAGGTCATGATGACACCCGAGAGGATCGCAGGTATAACGAGCGGGAAGGTGATCTTGCGCAGGATGCGCCAGCGGCTGGCGCCCATCAGATCGCCGGCCTCCTCCAAACTGGAATCGACCGACATCAGCGCAGCGGAGACAAACAGGAAAAAGAAGGTGTAATAGTGCAGCGCGCTGCAAATGATGATCGGCACCGGCCCATACGACAACCAGTCAGGGGGGGCGTGTCCCACCAGGAATTCGAAAACTCCCGGCGTTCCACCGGAAAGCCTGTTTTTGAAAAACACGACCCAAGCCTGGGCCAGTGTCCAGGAAGGCATGATGTAGGGAATCACTGCCAGTTGATTAACCAGCTTCCTGCCCGGCATATCGGTGCGCACCACCAACCAGGCCAAAGACCCGCCAATCAACAGCGCAAGAAGGGTGGCTCCTACAGCTATGGTCATTGAATGCTGCAGCGGGGTATATGTATAAATCCTGGCGAGTCTGCCTGTCAGCATCCTGACATAGTGAAAAATCGTTAATTCGCCTTCCACAGCCTCCGGGTGCTGAGGAATATCAGTGGGTCCCCAGACCACGGTGGTGGCGACCAATTGATACAAAGGCACGACGACCATAACGAACATGATAGCCAGCATGATCAACGACAGGACGACCCTGACGCTGGTCAGCCAGCGGAGGAACCTTCTAGAAGTTGCAAGCATACGAAGCGAGAATGGTTGCTGAGAGATTGCGGGATTTACCATGCACGATCTCCTTGCGCAGGATGAGTCTTACTTCGTAATTGATCCATTGGCTTTCCTGAGGCGTTCACGCAATTGATCCAGCTTATCCAGGTTTGCCATCACCCGTTCCCGGTCTTCGTCTGCAAATGCCAGGAGCAGGGTGTTGATGATCGTCATCGGCACGACCAATGAGTGGAATTCAGATACTGGACCGCGCTTGGCAGACAGAACGACATCTGCTTTCTCACCAATGACAGAACCCAAAGTGTCTGTCAGCAGAATTACCGGACACTTCTTTTCTTCAGCATGATCCAAAACAATCTGCAATGTCGGATTTACATCAAAAAAACCAATCGCAAATAAAAGATCGCGATCGGTCATCAAGAGCATTGGTTCCAATGTCTCACGTCCGGCTATTGTGAGTGGGACGACTTGCTTACCAAAACGGGTGAGGCGCAGGTTGAGCAAGTCTACCAATGAGATCGAAGGGCCTGTCCCAAATACAAAAATGTGATCGCACTCAATCATGTAAGTTACGGCTTTATGCAATGCTTCCCGATCAACAGTTTGGAGAGCCTGGGTCAAATAATCGATTTCCGAAACGGTCACTTTTTCGAAAATGTCCCCTGCTTCGCGCAAATCATCCAACCGGCTGCGCAGCCGGGCCGAATGGGTGACCCGGCGGCGGAAATTTTCCTGCAGAACGGTGCGCATGGCCGGGTAGCTATCAAAGCCCAGCGTTCGCGCGAACCGCACCATGGTGGCTTCGCTCAATCCCAATCGGTCAGCCAGCTCTCCAGCAGAAAGGAAAGCGGATTCCTCCTGGTTCTTACGGAGATAATTCGCGATATGCTTTTCGCTTTTGGTGAGCTGGTTGTAATGCTCGCTGATGATTTGACTGAAATCCTGCGTATTCAGTGCTTCATTCTCGCTCATCGTCTTACCTCTTCCTGAACCTGAATCGGGGTGACTTTCAAAAATATTAAATCTGAAAATTATCTTTCATTTGTACATAATATAACATTTATTATCAAATTGCAAGTGTTCTTTCACTAAATGTATCATTTGTCATCCCGTACAGGTCATTCGGCTAAACGCGTGAAACAGGCGGTGGAATCCCCGGATTTTGCTGCGGGGTTGTGCCGGTTCTACGGCAAGGAAACTTGCCCGTTCTGAAGAGCTTCCTCTCCGTCGTAATTCCATAGTTGAGGGAATTTCTTCACCACCATCCAGGCGGCCAGGACACAGCCCAATCCGCCCGACAGGATGGCAAACGGCACTCCCAGAACCTGCGCTAACAGCCCAGATTCCATCTCGCCGAGTTGCGGCCCCCCCTTGAAGAATATCTGGGTAATGCTCATCATGCGGCCGCGCATCGCATCCGGGGTCAGCAACTGTCTCACTGTGTTGCGAATGATCGTGCTCAATCCGTCAAAGAAGCCTATCAGGATGAGCGCCAGCATGGTCAACCAGAACGAGACGGAAACCCCGAAAAGTATCGTAGCCAGACCGAACATTGCCACAGAAATGGAAATCAACATTCCCTGACGAAGGAGTTTGGTCTTCTGCGAAAGATATAATCCAATGATCACCGTACCAATTGATTGGGCAGCAGACAACCAGCCATACTGGATTGGACCAACATGCAAAATATCCCTTGCCACGAAGGGCAGCAGTGTATTCGCCGATGAGAAGAAAGTACCAAAGAAATCCAGGAGCATGACTGAGAAGATAACGGGAGAGTTTTTGATGAATTCGATCCCTTCCCGGATATCGCGGAATGTTCCTCGCAGTTCGAAGGCATTCCCTTCAATCACTGTTCGAATATCTCCCATTGCAATCAGCGCCGCGATGACAGCCAGATAGGAAATGGCGTTGAACCAGTACGCCCATTGCAGACCCAAAAAAGCGATCACGACCCCGCAGATCGCCGGCCCCAGAATGCCACCCACTTTGGAGGCGATGGATGTCAGGCTGTAGGCGTTTGCCAGATTTTCGCGCGGTACCAGAGATGGAATAAGGGCTTGCCGGGCAGGGCCATCAAACGCCACAGCCACTGACTGAATGAGCACCAGACCGAAAATCATCCATATAGACACTACGCCCCACGAGGTGGTCAGACCAAGCAACAAGGCAACACACCCCAGTGCGATTTGGGTGAGGATTGCCATTTTTCGACGGTCGAACCGATCAGCGGCCACTCCGGCGACCAGGGATAGAAGAATCACTGGCAGGAACCGCGCCAAGCCGATGCCGCTGATGATCATGGGTTGATCCGATAACGTGCGGAGATGCCAATACAGAGCCCACAGTTGCATCTGTGAACCTGCGATAGAAATCAGGTGACCAATCCAGTACATCAGGAACGGCCTGGATTTAAAAGCCGGAGGAATCACCATGTGGTTTTTTGCTGCTCCAATCTATCAAATGCACCTGAAAATTCCTGGCAAGACTGCTTGAGTCTGGCGCTTCAAGCGCTTGCTAAGATTTCGGCAATTTCAGGCGTCACCCACAGGGCTGCGCCGGTGGTATCAACGACAATATCGCACACTTTCATTTGAGGCAGGTAACAATCCTCAGCTCTCAAAAACTGTGTCCTAAAAAACCTGTTTCGGAAGTAAGCCGGATCGTATTTCTTCCGATAGTCGATATCGCGTTTCCATTTCCGCTTCAGCCGGATGGGGTCATCCGTCAAATACACTACTTTGATCCCGATCAGGCCAGTAATCTCTTCGATCTGGAATGGAAAATTGCCTTCCATAAAAATAATATCGGCCGGCTCTATCTCAAGCGGGACGCAGCCCGCCTTCAAGTTGCCGTCCAGATCGTGGCTGGAGGTGGCGAAAACAAAGTCGTACCTTGGGATCGTGATCTTCTTCCCTTGCAGGATCTCCTTAAGGCTGCGCTTGAAAAGTTCAAAATGGGTCGATTCCTTCCCCATCGCTTTATCGTCCCGATAATCTCGGTCAAGAAGGAAATTATCCACCTCAATGGTCGTGATTTTCTTGCCTAGCTGTTCAAACGCATTGAGCAGCCGTTCGGTAATCTCAGTCTTCCCGGCTGCCGTCGGCCCCGCAATCGTGATGAGAATCGGGGTTCCCCGGCCAGCGATGATCTTCTTTATACTCTCGACAAAGGCCTGATCAACCTCTGCATTTGCTTCCATGAAATCTTTGTAACCAACACCCTGGTAGCGCTCGAAGCGCTTTTGCCTCTGCTCGAAACTCTTATACGGCTTGCTGCCAAAGTGCGCCAACACCTCATCCGTGAAATAGACCGTCCGAGGCAAAAAGTAAAAACCTCTTACATCAAAATAAAAGTGCTCCCTCACCCATTCCACGGCGTATTCTCCCTCCACCAGACCCGCAAAAAGCATACGTGTCAACCGGACAATTTTTTCATCCAGCACAATCCTGTCGCCTGCCCGCGGCTTGAGTTGGATGCTGGTATAGAAATCACGTCCACCAATCAAACGTTCGATTTCTTCCTGCCTGTCCAGTTCGATAGAGTCCCAGCCGTCCTCAGGAAATACGTTTTCAAGTGCGTAGCGGAATTCATACAGCGCCAGATCTTCAATTCCCGCATTGATCCGCTTCATCGTCTCAAACAGAGCCACAGAAAAATTTTCCGTGGTAGTCCCGGTTCCAGCACGGGGCGGGGTGTTTAACCTGTTCGTCCCAGACATACGTCATCCTTTCAACCCCTGCTCAGGATTTCCTTGACTTCAGGAGTCGCCCAAAGTGCCGCACCGGTAGTGTCAACGGTCATATCGCAGACTTCCATCTGAGGCCGGTAGGCGATCTGCGCCATGATGAACTGGTCCTTGAAAAAGCGGTTACGAAAATAGGTGGGCTCGTATTTCTTGCGATAGTCAATATCGCGTTTCCATTTACGCTTCAGCCTGACGGCATCATCGGTGAGATACACTACTTTAATGCCAATCAGATGAACAACTTCCTCCAGTAAAAAAGGGAAATTGCCCTCGATGAAAATAATGTCAGCAGGCTCAATCTCAATCGGCACACCATCCGGTTTCAAGTTGCCGTCCAGGTCATGGCTGGAGGTGGCGTAAACGAAGTCGTAACGGGGAATGCTGATCCTTTTTCCGTGTGTGATGTCTTCCAAACCCTGCTTGAAAAGTTCGAAGTGCAGGGCTTCCTTACCCTGCGAGTGGATGCCTTTCGTCTCGCGGTAGTCCCGGTCGGTCAGGAAGTTGTCCAACTCGATGGAGGTGACTTGCCGGCCTGCCTGCTCAAATGCGCCGCGCAGACGCTCGACGATTTCGGTCTTTCCGGCGGCGGTCGGCCCGGCAATGGCGAGCAGGATGGGGGTTCCGCGCGCTGCAATGAGTTTCATCACACTTTCGATGAAGAGCTGGTCCACTTCCGCATTGGCTTCTTTGAAGGCTTTGTAGCCGACATCCTGTAAGTGTTCAAACTGCTTTTGCTTCGGCACAAAACGCTTGAACGGTTGGCCGCCAAAATGTGCCAGCACTTGATCGGTAAAATAGAGCGTGCGGTGCAGGAAGTAAAAGCCGCGGATGTCAAAATAAAAATGCGTCTCCACCCAGTCTTGCGCATACTCCCCCGTGACCAGTCCCACAAAGAGCATTTGCGCCAGCCGGACAGTTTTATCGTCCAATACGATCCGCTCGCCCACCCTAGGTTTGATCTGGATACTGTCATAGAACTCGCGGCTATTGACACGTGCTTCAATTTCTTCCGTGCTATCCAGTGTTACGGATTCCCAGCCACTTTCGGGAATCAGGTCGTTCAGCCCGTAGCGAAATTCATAGAGTTCCAAATCTTCAACCCCGGGATTGATCTGTTTCATTTTTTCAAACAGGGTTTCGGAAAAAACAGCTGGATTGTGCAGACTATTTGACATAGACATAAAAAACCTTTCCGCTGGGGAACTTGATTCTTTGCTAATGGACTCTTACTACCCAGTCACGAAATTTCTTAACTCTGTGACTTCGGGGCTTTGTAGTGAAATGGATTGCTCAGTACTATACACCATACTTTGCAACACGACCGGCATTCGCCAGCGCAATCGGCATCACATCCTTCGCCGGCAATATGCAGAGGCTGCCGCGTGCACAGGCGCGTTCGCCGAATTCAGCGATGCCATCGGCACGCACATATTTTGAGTACAACAGCGTCGGCACGGGATGCCAGCTGTGAGATTTGAGCACAGCCGGGGAGGAATGATCACCGCCGACGATGACCACGTCCGGGTTGAGCGCCATCAGGCGTGGTATCAGCGCATCCACCTCTTCGATGACGCGCACCTTGCCCGCAAAGTCGCCGTTCTCGCCGCAGGTGTCAGTCTGCTTGACATGCAGGTAGAAAAAATCAAAGTCGTTCCAGTTCTTCTCCAAGGTGGAGAATTCATCCCCGATCGTTTTGCCGTCCACATCCAGAACGGTCATTCCGGCCAATTTCGCCACCCCGCGATACATTCCGTTCACGGCGATGGCCGCAGCATGCAGACCAAACAATTCTGAATACTGCGGAATGATGGGAAATTTTGCAAAACCGCGCAGCATGATCATGTTGGCCGGATGCTTATCCGAGAGCAGCTTGCGCGCCTGTTCAATAAATTGATTCACAAGTCGCGCCGTTTTTTCCGATTCGAGATTGAGCGCGCACACCGGCAGTGGCGATACACCGGTTTTCAATGGGTCGGTATCGCTCAGCGCATCGCCCAGGCCTGGCCCGCGCATAACAAAAGTGAAACGATGCTCCTTGACCGGTTCGATAAAGAACTCAACGCCATCCACTTTGATCATCCGCAGCAGTCTCGCCAGTTCACTGCTCGCGTCGGTCGGGAGACGCCCTGCGCGGCGATCGGTAATCACCCCATCCGCATCCACCGAACAGAAATTACCGCGCGCCGCAACATCCTCGCGACCCAGTTCAAAATCTACCCCGAGCGCTTCCAGCGCTCCGCGCCCGATTTCGTATTGGAGCGGGTCATAGCCAAAAATGCCAAGGTGGCCGGGACCGCTGCCCGGTGTGATCCCAAGCCTGACAGGAATGGTCAACCCCAATGCCGACCGGGCCGCCAGCGCGTCGAGCTGGGGGGTCTGCGCGGTTTCAAGCTCAGTTTTGCCGCCCGGCTCAAGCGGCAGTCCGCCCAGTCCATCCATGATGATCATCGCGATTTTCGTTTGGGCCGGCACGATCAAGTTCCACAGAAATTCCATCTCCATCGAACCGCCTCCATCAACTCGCGGCGCATTTTCTTCCATCGCCGAACACCATTGCATCATAGGCACGCTTGGTCTTGGCATAGTTGCCATCGCGGTCAAGGGCGATGCCTCTGCCAACCCCGGAGACGATTTGTCCCATGCCGATCGCCTCCATCTGTTCCTCCAGCTTTTCCAACAGCACGGGCGCGCTTCCCGGCTCGGTGCTCCGACCGTCGAAAATAAGGTGCAGGTAAACGTCATTCAAACCGCTGGCTTTAGCCATGCGCAATAACGCCAGTGGATAATCGATGGAACCGTGGGAGCTTTTTTCAGTGAGCAGGCCGATCAGGTGCAGGCTCGAGTTTCGCTGCTTGACCTCCTTGATCACCCGGCAGAGAGTCTCGTTGGTGTAGAACGAACCATCCTGCATCGCCTGATCAAGGCGCACATCGTCCTGAAGAATGACACGGCCCGCACCCATGTTCATATGCCCGGCTTCGGAATTGCCGGCTTTACCCGCCTTCAAACCAACCGCTTCGCCTGCAGCCTGCAACTGTGACCAGGGAGCCCGTATCATCAGATCATCCCACACAGGTGTATGCGCGAGGAAGATCGGATTGGTGTCATCCTGCCTGCCAATCCCCCAACCATCGAGGATGATGAGCAGCACGCAGCGCTGACCACCCCAGTCGTGCCCGGGAGCAAGAGTCGCGCCGTTCATGGCGGATGGCTGTTCAACCTCCATGGCAGATAAAACGGTCGGAGCGATGTCGGCCAGATTGCCTTCGCGCAGGTCAAGGGGGGAGTGTGCGCGTGGGTCAATCAGAATGAGCGGCACACGGTTGGTCGTGTGTGCGACGTGGGGAGTCCCATCCGCATTGACCAGTTCTTCAAGGTTGCCGTGGTCAGCAGTCACGAGAATGACATAGTCAGCGGCAAGCGCAGCATTCATGACCTGCCCCAGGTACGCATCCACAACTTCGGCGCATTTAATCTTGGCCTCACGGTTCTGAGTGTGTCCGATCACATCGCCATTGGCAAAGTTAGTCACTATCAAGTCGTACGGTTTGTTGATACCGCTCACAACCTGTTCGGTGACCTGTGCCAGACTCAGTTCCGGCACCTGATCGAAAGGGATGCCCTTGAGAGACGGGATGCAGATATCGTCCTCGCCGGGGAAGGGCTGGTTGTTCCCCCCATTAAAGAAGAAGGTAACATGCGCGAATTTCTCGGATTCAGCGACCCGCAGCTGGCGCAGCCCCGCGCGGCTGACGACCTCGCCCAGGGTGTCCTTGATCCTGGCCGGCGCGAAAGCAACCGGCAGGTCTTTGAACTTGTCGTGGTACAGGGTCAGGATGACAAAATCAAGGTGGTGGAACTCAGGCCGCGGGAAGTGGTCGAATCCGGGGTCAGTGAACGCTTCCGTCAATTGAATTTCACGCTCGCCGCGCCGACAGCAAAAGACGACCGCATCGCCGTCTTCGACACATCCGATCGGCCTGCCCTGCTGGTCCACCAGGACAATCGGTTCGAGCGAGTAGTCCGTCTGTCCCTCGCGATACATCGCTCTGACGGCATCCGCGATCGCGGTGCCGCTGCACGCAGGATGACCAGTGGACATAAGCAACTCCTTTGAAGACCCGCACCGTCTAACGCGGGGGAAAAATATCCAGAAGCTCTCCGAATCGTTGAATGATCACATCGGGTTTGTTCTCAACCGTGGGAGGTTCCTTCTCCAGCTCTTCCGGTTCCAGCATGATGACCACCATCCCAAATCCAGCCTGGCGGGTGCCCGACACATCCCGTTTGAGATTGTCGCCCACGTACACACTGTGCGCCGGGTCCACCCCGGCGATGCGCGCTGCTTCGAGGTAGATGGCCGGGTCAGGTTTTCGCTTCCCGAACACGGATGAAAGCACCACCGACTTGAAATAGGGGGTGAATCCATCCATTTCCATCCAATCCGGGATTTCTTGCGAGGTGATGACGTTGCTGATGATCCCCAGGATGTAGCCGCGCTTGTGCAGTTCCACGACTACTTCCTTGCCGTTATCCACCACCACCCGCCGCCCCATGGACTGGCGGTATTGATACGTCAATTCCACGGCCAGGGGGGCGATTTTTTCAGCCGGGAATTCCGGCGCAAGCCAGCGCGTCCACAATTCGGATTCGGGCGCTTCAGTCAAATTATCGAAGGCCCATTTGCGATAGGTCTTGTAACGCATGTCCAGTTTTTCGCAGAAGGCCTGCGGGGCCTCGTCGGTCCTCACCAGGCGGACGATCTCCTGGCGCGCCCGGGCCATGTGAGCCTCGTCCTTGACCAGCTTGCGCAGGGTATTGCCTAGATCGACGAAAATGGCTTCGATGTTGGGTGCCATATCTTCGCCTTTCAATTCAGGATCGGGGCGGGAAGAAATTCAGCAGATCAAAACATTCCCGTATAATCCTGTCTGGTTTGAACCTGCCTGTGGGGACTTCTTTCGCAAGCGTGGCACCTTCCAACAGGATGATCACCATACCAAAGCCAGCCTCACGTGCCCCGGAAATATCACGGGAGGGATTATCCCCCACGTATGCACATTGCGCCGGGGAGACATTCATCCTGCGCGCTGCTTCCACGAAGATCTCCGGATCGGGCTTTCGTCGGCCGAACAATGAGGAAAGAACGATTTCTTTAAAGTACTCGGAAAGACCTTCTGCTTTCAACCAATCGGGGATTTCAGTTTCTGAAACGGAATTGGCGATGATCCCAAGTAGATAGCCGCGTTTGTTCAATTCCATGACCGTTTTTTTGACATCCGGCCGGATCAACCGACGACCGCTCTGGTCGAGCCAGAGGCGGGTTAGTTTTCCTGCAAGCGGTTCGATCTTGTCCGCCGGAAACTCCCCCAGCAACCAGCGTGTCCATAATTCCTTTTCACGTGCCTGGATTCTCGTTTCTTTTACCCCCTTCTTATAGACTTCGTACCGTTCGTTCAACTTCCGGCAAAAAGCATCCGGAGCTTCTCGCGCCCCAACCAATTCAACGATTTGTTGCTGGGCATGATCCTGGAACGCCTTATCCTCAACAACTGTCCGGAGCGTATTGCCGGTGTCAATATAAATGGCATTAATCGCGCGGCTCATTCATTTCTCCTTTCAGCATGCACTAACGGGGCGGAAAAATATCCAGAAGTTCGCTTAATTCCTGAATAACCTTATCGGGCCTGACTTCACCAGTGGGAGGTTCCTTCTTAAGGGTATCCGGTTCCAAAAGGATAATCACCATTCCAAAACCGGCAGCCTGCGCGCCCTCAACATCGCGGACGGGATTGTCACCCACGTAGACGCATTTTGCCGGTTCAACCCCAATCCTGCGCGCTGCTTCCCAATAAATCTCCGGGTTGGGTTTTCGTATCCCAAGTTTTGAGGAAAGCACGACCGTTTTAAAATACCCGGTGAGACCATCGGCTTCCAGCCAATCGGGGATCTCAGTCTCGGTGATGGTATTGGCGATGATCCCCAGCAGGTATCCCCGTTTACTCAGTTCAATGACCACTTGTGATACATCGGATCGCGGGACACGACGACCATCACAATCACGCTTTAGGCGGGTCAGCTTTCCTGATAGCGGCTCAATCTTTTCAGCAGGAAAATCCGGCAGCATCCATTGTGTCCACATTTCCTTTTCGGAGGCCTCCACCAAATTCTCCTTTGCCCGCTTCCGCAAGACTTTGTATCTTTCTTCCAGCATTTCGAAAAAAGCGTCCGGGGACAGTTGCGCACCTGTTAACTCAACGAGTTGCTGTTTTGCATGAGCCATGAAGGCTTCATCTTTGATAACAATCCGCAGCGTGTTGCCGACATCCAGGAAAATGGCTTTGATATCGTGATCCATTTCTTCACCTTTCATGAAGCCTCCGAGCCATCCAAGACATACAAATTGATAATTTTTGAAATATTACTTTCATTTGCATATCGTACAACATTTTAAACAAAAATGCAAGGGTTCTTTCAGAACGGTATTGACTTTTACTCTTTACATGAGTAAACTAGGGTAGTCAAAAATGCACACGTGTGCAAGCGGAGTATATGGCTACTACCATTAAAGATATCGCCAAACGAGCCGGGGTTTCCCACTCCACAGTCTCGCGGGCACTGCGCGGCAATCCACTGATCTCGGACGAGACCTCCGAACGTATCCGCCTGGTTGCCCGAGAAATGAGTTATCACCCCAGCGCTGCCGCCCGCAGCCTGAAGACCAACCAGACACAGGCGCTCGGGGTGGTCGTCAGCAACATCGATGACCCATTCTTCAGCGAAATCCTGCAGGGTATCGAAGATGTAGCTCAAGGTGAGGGCTACAGCCTGTTCATCTCTTCGTCGCAAAGTGACACAAACCGCGAGCGGATGATCGTCCAGGCGATGCGCGAGCATCGGGTCGATGGAGTCATCATCTGCTCATCTTCATTCAGCACCAGTCAAAGCCGGCAGCTTCTGGAACACGGTGTTCCCATCGTGGTGGTCAACAACCAGGCCGCTGAAGATTACCGCTACTCGATCTACCATGATGATGTGGATGGGAGTCGGCAGATAACCAGATATTTGATTGAGCTGGGACATCAGCGCATCGCCTACCTGGGCAATTCCCTCTCCGGCCGGACCACCCTCGATCGCCTATCCGGACTCCAACAGGAGATGGAGGCGGCCGGGCTGCCGATCCCGGCTGAATATATACATCAGGTCCCTGGTGGCGAACCCGAGCATGGGCTTGCCGGTCTGGACCATTTTCTTGATCTAGCCGACCGCCCGACAGCACTGGTGTGCTTCAATGACATGATGGCGATCGGAGTGCTCAAGGGGCTTCAATTGGCGGGCATCCAGGTCCCGGCAGAATGCTCGGTGACCGGCTTTGACAACATTGTGTTTTCCGTGTTTACCAATCCGCCACTGACCACTTTCGACCAGCCAAAACACTACATCGGGGCAGAAGCGGCACGACTGGTTCTGGACCTGCTCAGACCCGATCCAGAGAAAGGCGCACCCGCCCTCAAAAGCCAGACCTTGAAAGGCCGGCTGCTGGTCCGCAAATCAACTGCTCCACCTCCTGTTCTGTATTGAGCAGAGAAAAAAATGAGTGCTCACCGATTGAACCTGACTGCTTCAAGTCTCACCTTCTGCCCACGCTCACTGGTCATCCAGGACGGCGTGGAATACGGGCTGGCGCAAACGACCGCCGGGCTGCGGCTGGCTGCACTGGCCCGCGCACATACGGCTGCGCTCAACGCATTCGAGGGGGAACGCTCCGAACTGGGTGGAAAGACCTTGCTGGTCGGCCTACTCAGCCCGCAGAATGCCGCCGCTTTGCGCGCCCGGCTGGACTGGCTCCAGCCGCGTTTGTTGGGACAGCGCACCTCGGCCGGCATGGGGGACCGGCTTGGCCTGGCCACGCCCGGCCATGTTCGTGCGGTTCAGGCAGCAGGCGGTGCCATCGCGCCCATCTTCGCCCAGCAGTCCATACGCGAGATGGCGCGCACAAACCGCACCCCCCAGCAGGTGATGGACGATGCCACATGGGGCATCTTCCAGGAGGGCTGGCAGGAAGGCATCGGTGCGGATGCCGATCATCTTAAAATCCCCACAGATATCGATGTCTGTCTCGCCGCCGGGTACACCTTCTTCACGATCGACCCGGGTGCGCATGTGGATAACCGCGCTAAAGCGGCCAGTCTGAGTGAACTGCGCGAGCTGGCAGAAAGGCTTCCGGCTGATCTTCAACCGCGTGCCGCCAGTCTCCTGGGCCGGACTTTCGACCTCGAAGGTTTGTCACTGCATTTCGACGAAGCCACCCTGCTCGAGGCAGCAGTCAAATATGGACGGGCCGTCGCACATGTGGCAGACATGTATCGGCATCTGGCGCAGACCGCCGATGGAAGGTCATTTGAATTTGAAGTCTCGGTGGACGAAACCGACCAGCCAACCTCCCACTCGGAACATCTCTACATCGCCAGCGAACTGAGACGGCTGGGAGTCCAGTGGATCAGCCTGGCGCCGCGCTACATCGGCCATTTTGAAAAGGGTGTGGATTATATCGGCGACGTGGCGGCTTTCGAAAATGACCTTGCCGGGCATGCGGCCATCGCCCGGCAGTTTGGCGCTTACAAGCTCAGCCTCCATTCGGGTTCGGACAAGTTCAGCATCTATCCGGCGGCCATGCGCCAGACCCGTGGGCGAGTACACCTAAAAACCGCCGGCACCAGTTACCTCGAAGCACTGCGCACGATCGCCGCACTCGACGTTGACTTCTTCCGTGAGATTTACATTTTCGCCCGTGAGCGGTATGAGACTGACAAAACCAGCTATCATGTCTCGGCACAATTGGCACGTGCACCCCTGCCGCAGATGGTGACCGATTGGCCAGAATTGCTCGATCAATTCGATGCGCGCGAGATCATGCACGTCACTTTCGGTTCGGTGCTCACTGAGCAGAGCGCCGATGGGCAGCGCCGCTTCTACGACCGGCTTATGCACCTGCTGCGCGCTAACCCCGAGGCCTACGCCGCTAACCTGGAAGAGCATTTCCGGCGGCATCTGCAGTTTTTCCTACCTGTAGCCTGATAGGCTATATAAAGGTCAGCGATGGAAAATCAATCCTTCAAGAAATTCTATGATTTCTCCGGTCGGACGGTGGTCGTCACCGGCGGGGCGGGCGTCCTGTGCGCCACGATGAGCCGGGAACTGGCCGCGCAGGGCGCCAAGGTCGCCGTGCTGGATGTAAACCCTGACGCCGCCGAAAACCTCACGGCCGAAATCTACTCCCACGGCGGTGAAGCACTCGGACTACCCTGTGACGTGCTGGACAAGACCAGCCTTGAAACAGCGGCCCAGCAGGTCCTGGCCGCCTTTGGGCGCGTGGATATCCTGATCAACGGCGCGGGCGGCAACCGACCGCAGGCCACCACCAACGCCGAACAATCTTTCTTTGACCTGCCCGCCGAAGCTATGCGCTGGGTACTGGAACTGAACCTGATGGGGACGATCCTGGCGAGCCAGGTCTTCGGCAGGATCATGGCGCAGCAAAAGAGCGGCATCATTCTCAACATTGCATCCATGAACGCCCTCCGCCCGCTCACGCGCATCCCAGCCTATTCCGCCGCCAAAGCCGGGGTGACCAACTTCACCCAGTGGCTGGCGGTCCACATGGCACAGGAGTATTCGCCGGAGATCCGCGTCAATGCCCTCGCCCCGGGTTTTTTCCTAACCGAACAGAACCGCTTTCTGCTGACCGAAAAAGAGACCGGCGCCCTGACGCCGCGCGGCAGATCCATCCTGGACCATACCCCGATGGGACGCTTCGGGACCCCTGACGACCTGCTCGGCACGGTCCTGTGGCTGGTCTCGCCCGCCTCGGCATTCGTAACCGGCATCGTCGTGCCGGTGGACGGCGGTTTTTCCGCATTCAGCGGGGTATGAGCCATGGTTCTTGGAAAAGGATCCACCGACCGGTTTCTGACCGAAGACGAGACACGCGTGATCGTGAGCGAAGCCCTGGAGACGCTCCATGTGGAGGGTAAGCGCGTGCTCATCCTCATCCCGGACGGGACGCGCAGCATGCCCATGCCGATGATGTTTAACCTGTTCGAGACACTCCTCGGCAGGCGCGTCAAGGTGCTGGATTACCTGGTGGCATTGGGCACGCACCCGCCGATGAGCGATGCGCAGTTGAGCAAACTCATCGGGAGGGATGTGGTCAGCGGCCTGGCAGGTGCGAGCCGTATTTTTAACCATGCGTGGCATGACCCGGGTAACTTCACCCTGATCGGTACCATCCCTGCCGGCGAAATCAGCCAGATAACCGGAGGAAGGATGGCACAGGATGTGCCGGTCAGACTCAACAAGCTGATCTTTGATTACGACCAGCTCATCATCTGCGGGCCGGTGTTCCCGCACGAGGTGGTCGGTTTTTCCGGCGGAAACAAATATTTCTTTCCCGGCATCGCCGGAGCGGAGATCATCAACTTCACCCACTGGCTGGGCGCGGTGATGACCAATTACCAGATCATTGGCGCGGGTTACACCCCGGTGAGGGCCGTCATTGACCGGGCTTCGGCCTTCATTGACCGTCCCAAGGCCTGTTTCAGCCTGGTGGTCACCCACGCAGACCTGGCTGGAATTTACTTCGGATCGCCCGAAGAAGCGTGGCAGGCCGCCGCTGATTTATCGGCACAAACGCACATCGTTTACGTGGATCGACCCTACCAGCGCGTTCTGTCCATCATGCCGCAGATGTACGATGACCTGTGGACAGCAGCCAAAGGTATGTACAAGATGGAGCCGGCTGTGGCTAACGGCGGTGAGATCGTCATCTACGCGCCGCACATCTCCGAGGTCAGCTACACCCACGGCAGGCTGATCGACGAGATCGGGTATCACTGCCGGGACTATTTCCTGAAGCAGTGGGACAAGTTTAAGAACTATCCGGGCGGCGTGCTGGCGCATTCAACGCATGTCAAAGGATTGGGGGCTTACGATCCGCTGACTGGGATCGAGACGTCGCGCATTCGCGTTTCGCTGGCGACCAGCATCCCCGCCGAACGCTGCGCCCTCATTAATTTGGGTTACCTCGATCCGAAAAAGATCAACTTAAAAGAATGGGAAAACCGGGAGAGACAAGGCATCCTGGTGGTGCCACGCGCTGGCGAAATGCTGTATCGCATCCGGCAATAAGAAAGACACGGGCGTTTTTGTTTCAGGAGAGTCACATGAACTATAAAATCGGCATCGTCGGTTTGGGAGTGATGGGGCACAATCTGGCGCTGAACATGGAGCGCAATGGTTTCCCGGTGGCTGGTTATGATTCGGATGCTGCCAAAACCAAAGCCTTTTTGGAGGGTCCCGGCGCTGGCAAAAACATTATCGGTGTGGATTCACCCGCCGCGCTGATCGCCGCCCTGGAGAAACCGCGCCGCATCCTGTTGATGGTACCGGCCGGCGCCCCGGTGGACAACGCCATTGCTCATCTCAAGCCGCACCTGGAGCCGGGCGACATCCTGATGGACGGTGGTAACTCATTTTTCCTCGACACTGAACGGCGCAACAAAGCGCTCGAGGCGGAGGGTTTCAACTTTATCGGCACCGGCGTTTCGGGTGGCGAGGAAGGTGCGCTCTGGGGTCCGGCGATTATGCCCGGCGGACAGCGCGAGGCCTGGGACGCCACCGCTCCCATTTTCCGTGCCATCGCCGCCAAAGCCGAGGACGGCCAGCCCTGCGTGGCGTACATGGGACCGCGCGGCGCTGGGCATTACGTCAAGATGGTGCACAACGGAATTGAATATGGTGACATGCAGTTGATCGCCGAGATCTACGATGTAATGCACAGGGGGTTGGGACTCTCGGTGCGGGAACTTCATGAAATTTTCGCCGAATGGAATACTGGCGAGTTGAAATCCTACCTGATCGAGATCACAGCGGACATCTTCTCCAAAATGGACCCGGAGACGGGACGCCCACTGGTAGACCTGATCCTCGATGAAGCCCAGCAAAAGGGGACCGGTAAGTGGGCCAGCCAGAATGCACTGGATGTGGGTGCGCCCATCCCCACCATCAATGCGGCTGTGGAAAGCCGCATCCTCTCCGGCCTGAAATCGCAGCGCGTCGTCGCCAGCAAAATCATCAGCGGCCCCAGGCCGGAATACAAAGGCAAGCGGAAACAATTGATCGATGCCGCCCGTCAGGCACTCTACGCCAGTAAGATCACCTCGTATGCCCAGGGGCTGGGGTTGCTCAAGATCGCATCCGACGAATACAAGTATGACTTGAACATCAGCGAGATTGCGAAAATCTGGCGGGCGGGCTGTATCATCCGCGCCAGCCTGCTGGGCGACATCACCGCCGCTTTCCAGCGCGACCCGGCGCTGGTCAACCTTCTGCTGGATGAGTCCTTCTGTTCCGCCGTAGAGAGCCGCCAGGAATCCTGGCGTTTCCTGGTCCAGACGGCGGTGGGTATGGGCATCCCCGTCCTCGCGGTGAGCGCCTCGCTGGCATATTTCGACGCCTACCGCAGCGAACGCCTGCCTGCCAACCTCACCCAGGCCCAGCGTGATTACTTTGGCGCCCACACTTACCGGCGTATTGATCGCGCAGGGACCTTTCACACAGAGTGGAATTCGGAGTAACCATGAAATACGGTCTCAACATAAAACCAGATGGCGCGCTGGACTTCCTCTCGCTCGGTGCGCTGAACCACCGCGTCGATTCGGGCATTGTTCCCTTCAGCAAAGCTACCGAGTGGCAGGTGCATCCCAGCGGCGGTGAGTACAACGTGGCCGCCAACCTGGCCAACTGCTTCCGCCTGCGCACGGGCATGGTCTCCGCGATGGTGGATTACCCTATCGGCGATCTGATCTCCGAGCGAGTGCGCCTGATGGGAATCACCCCCTTCTATAAATATTTCAAGCACAACGGGGTCAATGGCCCGAACATGGCCACTATCTACAGCGACCGCGGCTACGGCGTGCGCGCCCCGGTGGTCTTTTACAACCGCGCCAATGAAGCCGCCGCCCAACTCAAGCCCGGTGATTTCGACTGGAAAGCCATCCTGGCTAATGGGGCGCGCTGGCTGCACAGCGGCGGCATCTTTGCGGCGCTCTCGGAGACGACCGGCGAAGTCATCATTGAAGGCATGAAAGCCGCCAAAGCTGCCGGGGCAATCACATCATTTGACCTGAATTACCGCGCCAAGCTGTGGAACATCTGGGGCGGTTCGGAACGCGCCCAATCGGTCATTCGCCGAATCGTGGAGAACGTGGACGTGCTGGTCGGGAACGAAGAAGACCTGCAGATGGGACTTGGCATCCCGGGACCGGAAGTCGCCGCCAAGTCCAAGCTCGACCCGAGCACGTTCTTCGGGATGATTGACCAGGTCGTCGGCAGATATCCACAAGTCAAGGTGGTTGCCACCACCCTGCGTGAAGTCCACTCCACCAACTATCACAGCTGGGGTGCGGTAGCCTGGATTGACGGCAAGACCTACGTTTCCCCGACCTGTGAACTCGACATTTACGACCGGGTCGGCGGCGGAGATGGATTCGCAGCCGGACTTTTCTACGGCTTGCTGACCGGCGAGCCGGAACAGGAAGCGGTCAACCTGGGCTGGGCGCACGGCGCATTGCTGACCACCTTCCCTGGCGACACCACCATGGCAACGGTGGAGCAGGTGCGGGCTTTTGCTAAAGGCGGCTCAGCCCGCATCCAACGGTAATCGCACTTGTATTTCGTAGCCATAACCTCTGTCACGGCTACGAAATATTTTTTCTAGTTTTATGCACACGTGTGCATTCATTAATCAAACTCTAAGGAGATGAAAAATGGAAAAGATGAAAGCTCTCGTTTTCAAAGAGGTGGGTAAACTCGTACTGGAGGATCGACCCATCCCCCACGTCAAGGAACCAGACGATGTGGTGCTCAAAGTCAAATCGGTCGGTATCTGCGGCACGGATGTCAAAATACTGGAAGGCAAGCACCATTTCAAACCGGACACAGTGCTGGGCCACGAGTTCTGCGGCGAGGTTGTCGAGGTTGGCACGCATGTCCACCACCTGAAGTTGGGTGACCGGGTGGCGATCGACAATAACATTCGTTGTGGATTTTGCTCGTTCTGCCGTATGGGGCTGACCAGCCAGTGTGTCGAGATCAAGACCAGCGCGCTGGGCGTGATGCGCGACGGTGGTTATGCCGAGTACTGCCTGGTGCCGGAGAAACAGTGTTACGTATTGCCCGCTGAGATTGACGATGTGCTCGGCACACAGGTGGAGACACTGGCGACGGTGGTCAATGGCATGAACACCCTGCTCATGCTGCCCTACGATTACGTGATGATCCTGGGCTTCGGACCGATCGGTTACCTGTTCGCCCAGTTTGCTCGAAACATTGCGGCCAAGGTGGCCGTGACCGAGATCGATCCTTTCCGGATCAACGTGGCGAAGGAATGCGGCCTGACGGTGTGGAACCCGAACGAAGTGGACGTCGTCGAAAAGATCACCGATTTCACCTACGGGCGCAAAGCGGATATCGTCATTGAGGCGACCGGTAATGCCCTTGAGCAGGCACTTAAATGCGTGACACCCGGCGGCAAGGTGCTGCCCTTCGGCATGGATTCGAGCATCCAGGCGACTATCGTGCCGAACGAGATCACGCGCTGGGCGACCAAGATTTTGGGCTTGTACCTCGGACAGAACACGATGGTGCCCTCCATCCGCATCTTTCAGGAAAACCGTTTCAACATGAAACCATTCTTCACCAAGGTCATCCCGCTGGAGGAAGGTCTGAGCGCCTTCGACTGTCTAGGCCTCGACATCAAGACATTGACTCATCATCCCAAGAGCGCAATGAAGATCGTGATGAAAGTATGACCCTTCAACTCACCCCTGGCGCCTCTCCCAACGGGAGAAACGTGGCTGGAAGGTAAACATGAAAAGAAAAGTGAACATCGCTGTCATCGGAACCGGGCGCATGGGCAGCGTCCATGTGAAAAACATTGTGCGGCTCATCCCCGAAGCCAATCTCGTGGCTATCTGCGACATCCGCCTGGAAGTGGCGCAGGCTGTCGCCGCTGAGTGCGGCATCCAGCGCGTGGTCAAGGATTATCACGAACTGCTGGCGGATAAAGATATCGAGGCCATTCTCATCGCGACCAGTACCAACACGCACGCCTTTATCATGAAAGATGTGGCGGCGTCGGGCAAACAGATCTTTTGCGAGAAGCCGCTGGCGCTCGACCTGGCAGAGATTGACGAGGCGCTGGCGGCGGTCGAGAAAGCGGGAGTCAAGTTACAGGTCGGATTTAACCGCCGTTTTGATAAGAGTTTCCAACAAGTGCATGATATCGTCGCCTCGGGGGAAATTGGCCGCCCTTGCATCCTGCGCATCACCAACCGCGATCCCGACTTTCCCGCCATGGAATTCATGCGTGTCTCGGGTGGGATGTTCCTCGACATGACCATTCACGATTTCGACATGGCACGCTTCCAGGTCGGCGAGGTGGAGGAAGTCTATGCCACCGGCAGCATATTGATCGAGCCGGAACTGAAAGAATTTAACGACATCGACACCAACGTAGTCACGCTCAAGTTCTCCAACGGGGCAGTCGGTGCCATCGACAACAGCCGCAAGGCGATCTATGGTTATGACCAGCGCCTGGAGGTCTTCTGCTCAAATGGCACAGCCATGGCGAACAACGAATCCGAGAACACTGCCGTGAAGGGCAATCTAGATGGTTTCCTCTCTGCCAAGCCGCCTCACTTCTTCATACAGCGCTACGCCCCTTGCTACGTGGACGAGGTGCGCCAGTTCATCGAGTGTGTCCGTGACGATAAGCCAACCCCGACGACCGGGGCGGATGGCCGCGCCGCAGTGGTGCTCGGCCACGCAGCCGGAAAATCGCTGCGCGAAAACCGCCCTGTCAAGGTGAGCGAAATTACGGCGGCTTGTTACAAGACATCCCCTTCTAATTCTTGAATAAAGGAGCAATAAAATGTCAACAAACGTACCGCAAGGATTTCTCCCCACCAACCAGCCCGACCTGTTCTTTGAGGACAACGCGGTTGGCCGCATGAAAAAAGAAGTCTGGGATGCGAGCGACGAGCAGATTGAGGCCATCCTGGCCGATTACGGCATCCCGTCGCCAGTGGAGTGGGGCAAGCCCGGCTCGTACATCCAGACCACGACCCGCTGGCAGGTGGAAGCCAACCGCAAGAAGAATGATGTGGTCTTTATCCCGGTCGGTTGCACCGAACTGCACGGCCAGCACCTGCCCAGCGCCGCCGACACGCTTTACGTCAGCGCGATATGCGAAGGTGTGCGCCGTTTCACCGCCAAGCGCGGCGCGCCGGTCAACCTGGCGCTGCCGCCATTGAACTACGGCGGCCATCCCTATCACCACATGGGTATGCCCGGCACGGTCATCGTTCGCGAGCATGTGGTGCGCGAGATGATGATCGACGTGATGCTCGGCCTGTGGAACGACGGTTTCCGCAAGCAGCTCATCGTCAACAACCACGGCCAGTTGTGGATGCTCGAATCAGCGGTGCAGGAATTCCAGAAGCGCTACCAGCTTCCGGGCATTTTCCGCGTGATCGACTGGCACCGCGGCGTGCGTGAGTTCTTCCGCACTATCGAACGCGGTGGGCAGATGGACACCAACTTCGTCCACGCGGATGAATCCGAGACCTCGCTCAGCCTGCTCCTGCACCCCGATATGGTGGACATGGACTACGCTGTGGATACCGAGGGCAAATCCTACCTGCCCGAAGGGCACTTCGACAAGTCAGTTGACCCATTCGGACGCCCAAGCCGCTGGTCGGAGGGCGAAGGGCACTTTGCCATCGAAATCGCAGCGACACCCGAAGGCGTGGTCGGAAAAGCGAAGTCGGGTGCGGCGCAAAAAGCCAAACGCCCGATGGCCGCCATCCTGAAATACCTGACGCTGTGGAATGACCACATCCTCGAAGCCTTCCCCGCCGGGAGCGTTCCGCCGGTCGAGGAAGTCACCCTGCGCACCGAAAAAGAGATGGAACCCTACCTGCGCGAACCGCTCAGTAAAGGCTGGAAGCCCGTCTATGGAATCCCACGCATCGGGCAGGGGACGGAAGTCTAACCTGTCATTGCGAGTCGCCGATGCACTTCCTACGGCGTGACAATCTCCCGCTTGACGGGAAAATATCATCGAGAAGCATCCACCGATTAAACGGAGATTGCTTCACTCGCTAAGAACGTTCGTTCGCAATGACACAAAATTGAAAAAGGAGTAAATCATGAAAGGCAAAATGCAAGGCGTCACCCTGATCGCAGACTGGGCTCCCAAGCCTGGATTCAAACTCGGCGCGAAAGATATCGAAGGCCGCCAGACGTACTTGGGAAGCCAGGTATGGCGCAATCCGCGCTTTGAGATCCGCGAATACGACATCCCCACACCGGGACCGGAGCAAGTGCTTTTGGAAGTCAAAGCCTGTGGCATCTGCGGCTCGGATGTTCATATGGCACAGGCTGAAAAAGACGGGTACATCTTTTATCCCGGTCTGACCGGTTTCCCCAGCATCCTGGGGCACGAATTCTCCGGCGTGGTTGTGGAAGCGGGCAAAAACGCCCGCGACAAACGAACCAACAAACCCTTCAAAGGCGGCGAGCCGGTCACCTCCGAGGAAATGCTGTGGTGCGGACAATGCAAGCCCTGCGCCGACGGCCAGCCCAATCACTGCGAGCAATTGGATGAAGTCGGCTTTAACGTCAACGGCGCGTACACCAAATATTTGGTGCTGCCTGCCCGCACCATCTGGAGTCTGGAACCGCTGCGGAAAAATTACACAGGCGATGATATTTTCGTCGCGGGCAGTCTGGTCGAACCGACGGCTGTGGCCTACAACGCCGTCATTGAGCGCGGCGGCGGAATCCGCCCGGGCGACCGGGTCGTCATCCTGGGCGCGGGGCCGGTGGGCATCGCAGCCTGCGCCATTCTCAAGCACGCCGGGGCCTCAAAGGTCATCATCTCCGAAACCCAACCGGAACGCGCCGCCATGGCGCTGAAACTGGGCGCCGATTACCACATCAACCCTGCCAAGGAAAACTTTGCCGACCGCGTGCTCGAAATTACTGACGGCATGGGCGCTGACCTGTTCATGGAAGCCACCGGCCTGCCGGAAGTTGTTTATCCCGGCATCGAGCGCGTCATCTGGGAAGGCCGCACGCTTAACAGCACCGTGGTCGTCACCGCCCGCGCCGAAGCCAAGATGCCCGTGACCGGCGAAGTGCTGCAGGTACGACGTGCCCGCATCATCGGTGCGCAGGGACATTCCGGGCACGGCAACTTCCCGCGCGTCATCGAATGCATGGCTTCCGGCATGGACATGACCCCCATGAGCACCAAGAAAGTCAGCCTGGAGGAACTGCCCGCAAACGTCATCAAGTTGCAGACCGACCGCTCGGAGTGCAAAGTAACTTACATCGCTAAATAATTCACCCACACCCCCGCCCCTCTCCCCGAACAGGAGAGGGGGGAGAAAAGTGATGAACCTGTCCATTGTCCTTTCGACCCAGCCCGCTCAATTCCAGGCCGCCACTTTCAAAGGCGACCTGGAGACGAACCTGGCACGCATCGCATCCTTTGGTTATGACGGCGTCGAACTCGCTATCCGCGACCCCAAACTGGTTGATCTGGATTCCCTGGAGGGACTCGTCCGCAAGCACAAGTTGAGCGTGCCCGCCATCGGCACCGGTCAGGCTTGGGGTGAGGAAGGGCTGTCGTTCACCGACCCAGACCCGGCGATTCGGCACCTCGCAATCGAACGCATCAAGAGTCATGTGCCTGCTGCCATCCGCTTCGAGGCCGTCATCATTATCGGGTTGATTCGCGGCGTCCTCAAACCGGGCGTGGAGCAAGCCCAGGCGATAGACTGGCTCGTCAACGCCCTTCACGAGTGCAGCGAGGCCGCCCGTCCGCATGACATCCGCCTGGCGCTGGAACCCATCAACCGCTACGAAACAACGCTCATCAACAACACCTCGCAGGGACTGGAACTCATCGAGCGCGTCGGCGCAGACAATTTCGGCCTGCTGCTCGATACCTTCCACATGAACATCGAGGAGCCAAGCATCGAGGCGAGCATCCGCGCCTGTGGTGCGCACATCTTTCACTTCCACGTTGCAGACTCCAACCGCTGGTATCCCGGCGCGGGACATTTGGATTTCAGGTCCATCCTGAACGCGCTTTTTACCACCGGCTATCAGGGCTGGGTCTCCGGTGAATTCATGCCCGGACCTAACGCCGAGACAGCGGCGCAAATGAGCATCACCCACCTGCGCCAGATGGAATAGCCAAATCACATGAACGCAGGCCTTTCCTTCGACCGCGCCGCGAGTTTCTACGACAGCACCCGCGATCTGCCCGAACCGGTCGCCACGTTGGGGATTCGAGCCATCCTGGACGTAACCAGACCGGGCGGGCGCATCCTCGATGTGGGCACGGGAACAGGCCGGGTCAGCATCCCGCTGCTGGAACGCGGCGCGGATCTGATCGGCTGTGACCTGTCCACCAAGATGATGACACAGTTACGCCAGAAATTCCCACCCGCGCGGCTGGTGCAAGCAGATGCATCCCAGCTGCCTTTTCCGGGCAAGCACTTCGATGCGCTGCTCACCTGCCATGTAATGCACCTGGTCGGTCCATGGCGCGAGGCGATGCGCGAATACCGGCGGGTATTGAGACCAGGGGGTGTCTATATCAATGCAAGGGATCAGGAGGGTGAATCTGTACGGAAGCAAGTGAGAGACTTCTGGCAAGGCCGGGTGAAAGCGCTCGGTGTCAGTTCACAGCGGCCGGGCATCCAGAGCGAAAAGGATTTATATGATGAACTGCTCAAAATGGGAGCGGAGGTGAGACAGGTCGAAGTCGTCCGCTTTTCCCGTGCTTTCACCGTGTGCGATGTAATTGAGGAGATTGCCAACCGCACCCATTCGCACACCTGGGGGATTCCCGACGACACCTTTGCCGCCAGCCTCCAGGAACTGCGTGAGTGGGCGGGGTACACATACAGTGATCTGGATCAAAAAATCGAAGAAGAATCCCAATTCATTCTGGACCTGGCTTATTTTACAGACTGAATTTCCTACTGGCTGGTCTGGATAATCCCGTCGGTCAACCGTCTTGTTAGCCCCCACCCACCGGCGGAAATAACTTGACTTCATCCTGGGCTGATACAAAAGCCTCCTGCAGGTCCACGATCTGGCCGTTGACCACAGCCAGATTGATCTCGGCGACCGGAATCCCCAGGCCGGCGAGCACCTCGCTCAACCGGGCCGGTTCTTTCAATTCCACTTCCACCCAGCGCGGATGGCCGGGGAGATAAAACGAAAACTGGCCACCGAGATGGAGTCTCATCGAGTTTCCAGCAGCCCGGCTGCCCACTCCAGCGACAACGCCTCCAGCCGTTCCCGGGTAGGCGTGCCAGTTTGGGCATCCCAGCCTTTTATCTTGTAGAGACGGGTGAGTGCCTGATCGAAGTCTTCGCGAGGCATGGACTGCCCCTGCAAAGCACCATTCTCAAGAGCCTGGAACAGCCGCTCAGGCAGGACATCATCCTTGCGCGAGAACCCCTCCCGGGCGTTGAAGACGCGCGCCAAGTTGGTCGCCCGCTCGCCCATCCGCAGGATTTCTTCCATATCGACCTCCCAGCCGGTGGCGTCGCGGACGGCTTCGAGCACATCATTCGGGTTGATAAATGAACGCGGCGCGGGACCGAAGAAACACAGCCCCGAGACTTTTTCAAAACTGGTCCAGCGTTCCAGCGTGAAAAAGTGACTCGTCTTCTCCTCCGTAAAGACGCGCGGAGGCTGTGCCTGCTGAATGCCAAGCGCCTGCGCGCCCTTGAACGAGAGCGAATCAGGGTTGGCCAGCATGGGGTCGTGCGCGACGACGAGATGGTCTGCGCCGATTTCGGAAATGGCGTATCCCAGTCCCACATTATATTTGCCGCGCGGTTCGTGCATGGCCAGCTCCTGACCTTTGACCTGCATGGCGAAGAAGGCCGCCTCGCCGCCGATGGCTTGCGCGGCGCGCTTGCTGCCCTCGGCCAGCAAATTGCCAAAGCCCTGCCGCAGGGCAATTCTTTCGATCATCGCGAGCATCGCCGAGGCATTGCCAAAACGCAGGTCGATGCCATCGGTATCCGTCAGCCCGATCAGGCCGTGCTCAAAGCATTCCATCGCGAATGCGATGGTGGCGCCGGTTGAAATAGTATCCAGCAAGCATTGGTTGCACAGCTCATTGGCTTTGGCGATGACCTGCAAATCGTCCACCCCGCAGTTCGAGCCGAAGGCAGCGACCGTCTCATACTCCGGTCCGCCATACTCGGAGACGCGCCCGTCCACCGCCACCTCGCGCTTGCAGCGCACGGCGCAGGCATAGCAGCTGCGACGAGCGGTGAGCAACTGCTTCTCGTAAGCCTCCCACTTGATGTTATCCACGCCTTCAAACGCGCCCTTGTGGAAGTTGAGCGTGGGCAGCATGCCGCCTGTGTTCAGCGGTTCGACCAGCCCCGGCGTGCCGCGCTGCTGCAGGTCCCAGCTCTGCGGATGTTTCTGCGCCTCCTGCGAGAGTCGCTTGCCCAGCGCCTGCAGCGAGGCCGCATCGTGCGCCAGCGTCAAATAGCGTTGATGCCCGCGCACCGCCACAGCTCTGAGATTCTTGGACCCCATCACCGCGCCCATACCGTTGCGCCCGTTGAAGTGGCGCAGGTCATTGGTGATGCACGCATAGCGCACCAGGTTTTCTCCCGCCACGCCGATTTGCAGCACACGGATCTTTTCATCGCCCAACTCGGCGCGGATGTCCGCCTGCACCTCAACGGGAGACCGCCCCCACAGATGTTTAGCAGAACGCAGCTCGGCTTTGCCATCCTGTATCCATAAATAAGCCGGTTCAGCGGCTTTGCCGGTGATGAGGACGGCTTCGAAGCCCGCCATCTTGAGTTCCGGTCCCCAGAATCCTCCCGCCTCCGATTCACCGTAGCCGCCCGTCAAAGGAGAGCGCGCTGAGACTACGTAGCGCGTCGCTGTCGCCACGGGCGAGCCGGTCAGCAGCCCATTGGCAAGGATCAGCATATTCTCCGGTGCGAACGGCTCAGTGTGCACCGGCATT